>SYNW01000040.1 GCA_005805045.1 Actinomycetota bacterium | reverse complement strand
CAACGGCACGAAACGACTTTCATTCAAATAGTCGATCAGGGTCGAGTGACGATGACTGAAAGTTCCGCGACGCGAGTCTTGCCCCGCAAGTCGAACCGATGTGCCCTCAAGAACCAAACTGCCGACTGCCAACGCCTCGGCAGTCGCCCAGTCAACTTCGCCGTCTTTCTGGATCATCGCATCTCGCGCTTCAAACTGGCGCAAAAGCTTGGGATGCACCATGAAGTCGCTCGGATAATTACGAAGTTGCGCCAACACCGCGTCTAAATTTTTGCGGGGTGCACCAGTTTGAAAATGCGGAACTACACCAATCGGCACCGGTGGTTTAGCGGCGATTACTTTTTCGGTCGTCTTGGCACGGGTCTGTTCTAGCGCACCTTGAAGTTTGGCCTGATAATCAGTCAGCGATTTTTCGGCCTGCTCGACGGTGATGTCGCCACGCCGAACGAGAGTTTCAACATAAAGTTTGCGCACGCTTCGACGCTCGGCAATCGCCTTGTACATCAACGGCTGTGTGTAACTCGGGTCGTCGCCTTCGTTGTGCCCGTATCGGCGGTAACAAATCATGTCGATCACGACATCTTTGTGAAACATTTGTCGATATTCAAACGCCAGTTGTGCAACTCGCACGCATGCCTCTGGATCGTCACCATTGACATGAAAAATCGGCGCTTGGACTGTCTTCGCAACGTCGCTGCAATATTGCGACGAGCGCGCATACTCAGGTGACGTCGTAAAACCAATCTGGTTGTCGATAATCAGATGAATCGTGCCGCCAACGCGATACCCGGATGTGTCGCTCATCGCCAAACACTCGGCGACAACACCCTGACCCGCAAACGCCGCATCACCATGAATTGCCAACGACAACACGCTGTATGCAAGTGGCGGCTCGATCTGGTCTTGCATCGCGCGCACCGTGCCGAGCACGACAGGGTTGACCGTTTCTAAGTGACTCGGGTTGGACACCAACTCGACATGCATCTTTGCGCCGCTCTCGGCGACGAACTCGCCTATTGCGCCGAGGTGATACTTGACATCGCCCGAGCCTTGTACCGACGACGGGTCGACATATCCTTCGAACTCTTGGAAAATCTGGTCGTATTCTTTGCCGACGACATTAGCCAACACATTCAACCGACCACGATGGGCCATGCCGATAACCGTGCCGTCCATTTTTGCATCAGTCGCCAAATTTAAAATCTTGTCAAGAATCGGTATCGCCGATTCTGCGCCTTCGAGACCAAATCGTTTAGTGCCGACATACTTTGTCGACAAAAAGCGCTCGAATGCTTCGGCTGCGTTAAGCCTTTCAAGCACACGAATCTTGTCAACCGCAAAGTCGTTGCGCTTGACACCTTCGAAGTGTTCTTGAATCCACTTTTGTTCGTCGGTATTTTGAATGTGCATATATTCAACGCCAATCGTGCGGCAATATGCATCTCGCAACACACCTAACAATTCGCCAAGGGTCGCACGACTGACACCGCCGACACCACCGGTCAAAAATTCACGATCCAAGTCCCAAACGGTGAGGCCATATGTGGCTGGGTCAAGTTCTCTTGGCATTCGCGGAGCACGCCAATGCAACGGGTCAAGATCGGCTATCAAATGTCCACGCACGCGATGCACCCGGATCAGCGTCGCAATCTGCATTTGTTTTTCGAGCAAGGCATCTTCGCTATCAAGCGAGTTTGAATCATCCCGCCATTTCACCGATTCATAAGGCACGCCGAGACTGCTGAACACATCGGCATAAAAATTGTGCTCGCCGATCAACAACTCATGCACATATTTCAAGAACATTCCGCTTTCGGCGCCTTGAATTATGCGGTGGTCATATGTGCTCGTAATAGTCACAACTTTCGACACGCCGAGTCTTCCGAGTGCACGCTCATCGCTGCCTTGAAACTCGGCCGGATAATCAATCGTGCCGACGCCGACAATCAAACCTTGACCGGCCATCAATCTCGGCACCGACATTTGCGTGCCAATCGTGCCCGGGTTGGTCAAACTGACATTTGCACCCTGAAAATCTTCGAGTGTCAACTTGTTGGCTCGAACCTTGCGGATTATGTCCTCGTATGTCAGCAAGAAACCCGCGAAATCAAGGGTGTCGGCATTGCGCAGGACAGGCACCACCAGACTGCGTTGACCTTTGCCTTTGTCGACATCAACTGCCAAGCCCATGTTCACACGATTGAACTTTTTGATCTGCGGTTTGCCTTGTTCGTCGACCGTATAAACATGTTTCATATTCGGCACGGCGTCTGCGACCGCGCGCACGATCGCATAACCAATTAAATGCGTGAAACTAATCTTGCTTTCACCACTTCTCTCGCGATAGCCGTTGATTACTTTGCGATTGACCTCCAGAAGTTTCGCCGGCACTTGGCGCACACTCGTCGCCGTCGGCACCGCAAGGCTTGCCTCCATATTCACGGCGATAACACTCGACACACCGCGCAGCGGCTCTGGCTCGGCAGTCTCTAGGGGCTTTTGCTCGACAGATGCGATGGCGACAAAAGGTCGCGGCGCACGCGGTGGCGCTTCTGGCGAAATCTCATCTTTGATCGCCGACTTGCCGTTGCCAGAAACAACTTTCTCAGTTTTCGATTTTAGTTTCGTCACGGCTACCGGTGGCGCAGAAATACTTTCTAGTACATACTCAGGCGACTCGTTAAAAATCGGTCTAAGCAGCTCGCCCGTCGGGTCGGCTTTTGGCGAGCCGACAGGTTTGTAATCACTGAAGAATTCGCGCCACGCCAATGACAACGATTCAGGTTCGTCGCGATAGCGCTCGTACATCTCCTCAACTAGCCAGGAGTTCGCTCCAAAGTCCTCAGTATTCGACTGATCAACCATCGGTTACATCGTAATGATGATTATTTAAGAAGAACCTCTGACGCAATCATGAGTATGAGCCACAAGACACCACCCGAAATCATCGCGTTTTTGTGCGATTCATATGGCCACAACAATTTGTTCGTTGCGGCGGTGCCACCCAGCAAACCAAGAGCGTTGATTTGCAAAATTGCAACGATCACCAAACCGATGATTAATAGCGTCATCGCATTGCTTGAAGTCGCATCGCCAAATGCCTGGTTGTAATAGTGAGCAGGTCCAACCATGAACCACAGCATCGAAGTCGAGAAAATAAAGTTCTGACGCGACGCGAGCAACGCTTTACGACCAGCAACCGCCGCCGCAGGGTCAGCAGCGGCACCACCCAAAACGTTGACGGCATTGGCTAGCACAACCTTCTGATTTTTCCAGATGACCATCCACACATTCGCCGCCATCAGCGTGCCGATCGTCATGCCAAGCGAGATGGTGTATTT
>SYNW01000161.1 GCA_005805045.1 Actinomycetota bacterium | reverse complement strand
GCAGTCGGGAGCAACCGATGAAAGATCTGGTCAAATCGCTTCGGTACACGTTTCTGGCACTTGTTGCTTCACTGCTTGTCGGCGCAATCATCATCGTCATCACCGATGTTGACGCGCTGAAGGCAGGAGACTTCGGAAAAGCATTTTCAACCGTGCTTTCTGCGTACAAGGCCTTGTTCCAGGGTTCGTTCTGGGGATTGCGTTCAATATCGAACACGATTACGGGCATGACGCCGTTGTTGCTTAGTGGCCTTGCTGTTTCAGTGGCGTTCAAAGCCGGGCTATTTAACATCGGCGCAACTGGCCAGATGCTGGCAGGCGGCATGACCGCGCTTTGGGTTGGTTTTGTGATGACTGGCCCAGGTTGGCTGCAGGTGCCACTCGCAGTGCTGGCCGGTGCGATCGGGGGAGCACTTTTTGGTGGCATTGCCGGGGTATTGAAAGCCCGCACTGGGGCGCATGAAGTGATCACAACCATCATGCTCAACAGCATTGCGAGTTTCTTGGTGTTGTGGTTGTTGAAGACCACGACTTTTCAACGTGAAGGTCGCCCTGACCCAATTTCGAAACTGATCGCCGACGAGTCTCATCTGCCGCGACTGTTCGGTTTTATGGACGGTCGAACAGATCTTGTCGCTCACGCAGGATTTTTTGTTGCACTAATCGCGACATATGTGTATTGGTATTTGTTGAAGCGCACAACTTTGGGCTTCGAATTGCGTGCAACTGGTCTGAACAATGATGCTGCAAAATATGCAGGCATGAAATCAAAAAGTTTGATGGTTGTAGCGATGTTGTTTGCAGGCGGATTCGCAGGCATGGCGGGCGCGACTGAAGTTCTTGGTACATACGGCTATGCATCCACGAGTTTGGCTGGCAACATCGGTTTCGACGCGATCGCTGTCGCGTTGCTAGGTCAGTCTTCGCCGATCGGCACGCTTGTGGCAGCGTTGTTGTTTGGTGCGCTGCAAGCCGGCGGTCGATCGATGCAGGCCAACACCGATGTACCTGTTGACTTGATCATCGTGTTGCGCGCTCTGATCGTGATGTTCGTTGCGGCGCCGCTACTGGTGAAGGCAATGTTCAGGGTGAAGTCGCAGGTCACCGCACAGGGTCAGACATTTAGGGGGTGGGGCGGGTGAGTGAGGCATTGGTGATTTCGGCTGAACAGAAAAAGCGCGCCCGCAATGTTGGTTTTGGATATTTGGGACTCGCCGTGATTACCCTGGTGATTTTTTCACGACGACCTGGTGACGCGGGTTTCAGGTTGACCGAGGGTGGCACAAATCTGACGATTCCGGCGCAACAGTTCGCTTGGATTTTCGGCATCGTGTTTGTCGGCCTCGGTGCGGCGCAGCTTTGGCGCGGACTAGGCAAAATTTCGAACATCGTTCTGGCACTGGCAACGGCGATGTTCGTGATGAGTTTTTTGTCGTGGGCAACTTCGGGTGAGTCGTTCAGCCTCGTTGGTATGTTGCAAGACACCGTTTCGCGCAGCGTGCCGATCACACTCGGCGCACTCGGCGGCATTTTGTGCGAACGCAGCGGTGTGATCAACATTGCAATTGAAGGCATGTTGCTGGCTGGTGCATTTACGGGTGCTGTCGGCGCATCGCTCACGAACTTGTGGCTCGGCACGATCATCGCCGCGCTCACCGGTGTGATTTTGGCATGGATACTTGCCGTGTTTTCGATCAAATATCGCGTTGACCAGGTGATAGTGGGTTTTGCGATCAATTTTTTTGCACTCGGCATAACATCCTTTTTGAGTTTCAGGGTCTTGGTGCCGAACCCCGATTACAACTCGCTTGTGCCAGTGATGCCGATTTCGGTACCGTTTTTATCGAAGATTCCGTTTATCGGACAGATACTTTTTGTGCAGACTATTTTTGTCTACTTCTCGTTCGCCGCTGTGGCGCTATTGACTTGGGCGATGTATCGCACCCGTTGGGGTTTGCGCACGCGAGCCGCAGGCGAGTATCCCAAAGCAGCAGGCACGCTGGGCGTCGACGTCATTAAATTGCGTTACCGTAACTTGTTGATCGCTGGCGCGGTCGCCGGCATCGGTGGTGCATGGTGGCCGATCGGCACGGTTGGCAGGTTCGACCAGAACATCACGGGCGGTCGCGGATTTATCGCACTCGCTGCAGTGATCTTTGGTCGCTGGCACCCGGTTGGTGCGTTTAGCGGAGCGATGGTGTTTGCGCTGGCCGAAGCGGTGCGACTAAAAATTGGCAACTTCGACACTGGTATACCTAGTGAGTTTTTATTGATGGCGCCATATCTCGTGACGCTTGTTGTTGTCGCGGGTTTTGTTGGCGCGAGTCGTGCGCCGAAGGCCGCTGGCCAACCTTACGACGAGCAATAAAACTATTTAGCGAACTATTTAGCCCGCGGGCGAAACGCGACGAGACCGTTTGCGAGTTCAAGTCTTGGTCCGTTAATCAGGTCGATGCAATAAGGCACTGCGGGCATCACTGCGTCGAGACATTCACTAATTGAGGATGGTTTGCCCGGCAAGTTGATAATCAGCGCAGAGCCTCTGATGCCGGCTGTTTGTCGCGACAAGATTGCGGTCGGCACGACTTTGAGCGATGTCGCGCGCATGAGTTCGCCGAAGCCCGGCATCATCTTTGCGCAGACCTGTTCGGTTGCTTCAGGCGTGATGTCGCGAACCGCTGGGCCCGTGCCGCCAGTTGTGACGATCAGACAGCACTTTTCGAGGTCGGCGAGTTCGAGCAACGCTGCTGTGACTAAACCAATTTCGTCGGCAACAACTCGAGCAACTGGTTGCCATGGGTTGGCGAGATGTTTGGTGAAATATTCGTGAATTGCAGGGCCGCCTAAATCTTTGTAGACGCCAGCCGATGCGCGATCTGAAACTGTGACAATGCCGATCTTGGCTGGTGTTGTTTTTTCGGTCATCAACAGTTACCAGAAAAGATTTTGTGGATCGTTGTATTTTTTTCCAAAACTCAGTTTGCGCACGATTGATTTGTAGATTTGTCGGAGACCAAAGCGAAAACCAGTTAGCGATCGCGCCGTGAACGAAACTGCCTGCAGTCGTTCGATCGATGCCCGAAAGCCTCGTAGTATCGCAGTTTCTGTCGGGGTGAGAATCAGCGGCTCGATGCTCGCAGGAAATGCGCGGGTCGCAAAACCAAAAGTCGAATAATCCATTTCGTAGACGGCTTGCAGGCGATTGGCGGTGTGTTGATCGCAGACTTGCTCGAGTTTGATGCCAAAACCTGCGTTGTGGCGTTCGAGGGTCAATGAAGTACCAGCACGACGGTTAACTTCGTCGACCAAGAGCTGCATCTCGGCGGGTTGCTCGACACGCGCGACCATGTTGTAGTCGAATTTGTCGGGGTGCACGATGTGCGACTGGGGCAAAAAGTGATGATCGTCCATGAATTCGTTTGTTTGCTCGGTGAGCATCTTGGCGAATAGCGCAAAACTTTCGGTGACGCTGATGCGGTTGGCGACCAACTGATCTGGGCAAAGTTTGATTGCGTTGGCAGGTGTGCCCGGAGCGCGAGAAAAAATGCGGTTCTCCCAAGCCGAGTAGGCACGACTAAGTGGGTC
>SYNW01000039.1 GCA_005805045.1 Actinomycetota bacterium | reverse complement strand
AAACCTGAACTTACAAACGACAGCGCTGACTCACCATTTGGTTTGTCGATTGCAACAGAGGTCAAAAATACGACCGCGCCCACCGGCACGAGGATCATGCCGATAGTTCTGAACTGGCGCTTCAAATATGCCCATGCGCCGACCTGAATCGCCACGGCGATTTCTTTCATTTTTTCGGTGCCCTCGTCTTGCTGCAGAACCTTGACCATCAGGTACCAGCCGACGAGCAGCGCGAGAACTGCCGAGCCGCCTGAAAGCCACAAAATGAGCCATTCACCACCTTTAAGGGTGAAGTCTTGCCAACCACCTTCGGATGCAATTAGTGCGCTCACTTGATATTTCTCCATTTTCTTTTGGGCTAGCCACGTTGGTAACCCAAGTTAAGTGTCTCGGAAAGTATAAAGAATCTGAGGCGACTAATGCGAATGCTCGTTATTTTGCGCCCTATTCATCTCAATGAGACACGGTTCACGCTGTCTTGCAGGCTGTAAACGTCGGTCGGTTAGGGGCGACTACTAGCGTGAAGTACGTAGCTATGGCGCAAACAATCACAAGACCGAGCGGTTCGCGAGAACCAGTCACGGGTACGGCGCTTTCGCCCCGCAAGAAACGATCGTTTTTGGCCGACCTTTATTCGACGGCTGTCGGCAAGAAATACGTGATGGCGATCTCAGGCATTGCGTTGATGGGTTTCGTGTTGTTTCACATGATCGGCAATTTGAAGATGTATTTCGGCGCCTACGAGTTAAATCACTACGCCGAATTCTTGAAAGAGCTTTTGTATCCGCTTGCGCCAAAAGGCGCGGTGTTGTGGATTCTTCGGGGTGGCTTGTTGGCGATGCTCGTGCTGCACTTACACGCCGCATGGTCGTTGACAGTGATGAACCGTCACGCGCGACCTGTCAAGTATCAATCACCAAGAGACTATGAAGTTGCAAATTTTGCGAGCCGCACGATGCGCTACAGCGGCATGATCGTGCTCAGTTTTTTGATTTGGCATCTCCTCGACTTGACCTTCGGCGTCGTCAACACAGTCGGTGCCGATGGCACTTTTGTGCGCGAAGAGGTGTATCAAAATGTCGTTCGCAGTTTGGGTCGCTGGCCTATCGCGGCGTTCTACATTCTGGCGAATTTGCTGCTTGGCATCCACCTCAGACATGGCGCCTGGAGCATTTTTCAGTCGTTGGGTTGGAACAACCCAAGATTCAATGCGTGGCGTTGGGCGTTTGCCACGGGCTTTGCGGCGGTAGTTGTAGTTGGCAATGTTTCTTTTCCGATCGCGGTGCTTTTGGGCATCGTCAAGGTTTAAGGATTTAGATTGGTGGATCAGTCATGAGCACAGTCTTAAACGCCAAGGTTCCTGCTGGTGCATTACGCGACAAGTGGGACAACTACAAAGCCGACGCCAAACTCGTCAATCCGAACAACAAGCGCAAATTTAAGGTAATCGTCGTAGGCACTGGTTTGGCCGGGGCTTCGGCGGCGGCGACGTTGGCCGAACTCGGCTATCAAGTCGATGCGTTTACATTTCACGATTCGGCGCGGCGCGCGCACTCGATTGCCGCTCAGGGCGGCATTAATGCGGCAAAAAATTATCAAGGTGATGGCGACAGCATCAATCGTTTGTTCGTCGACACGATCAAGGGTGGTGACTTTCGCAGTCGCGAAAGCAATGTGCATCGATTGGCACAAGTTTCGGTGGACATCATCGACCAAATGGTCGCTCAGGGTGTGCCGTTTGCACGCGAATACGGTGGCATGCTCGACAATCGAAGTTTTGGCGGCGCGCAAGTTAGCCGAACCTTCTACGCCCGAGGTCAAACTGGTCAACAGTTGTTGTTGGGTGCATACCAGCAGCTCTCACGCCAAATCGGCTTGGGTGGCGTTCGACTTTTCAATCGCACCGAATTGGTGGACATCGTCGTAATCGACGGTCGTTGCGGTGGCATCGTCGTGCGCGATCTTTTGACTGGCGAGATCACCTCACATGCGGCACATGCAGTCGTGATGGCAACGGGTGGTTATGGCAACGTTTACTTTTTGTCGACCAACGCGATGAACTGCAATGTGACCGCAGCGTGGCGCGCGCATCGCCGTGGGGCGATGTTCGCTAACCCGAGTTTCACGCAAATTCACCCGACTTGCATTCCGCAAAGTGATGAGTCGCAGTCGAAACTGACACTGATGAGCGAATCGCTGCGCAACGACGGGCGAGTGTGGGTGCCAAAAAATGCCGACGACTCGCGACCAGCCGGGCAAATCCCAGAAAATGAGCGTGATTATTACTTAGAGCGCCTTTATCCGAGTTATGGCAACTTGGCGGCACGCGATGTTTCCTCGCGCGCGGCCAAACGACTCGTCGACAAGGGTCATGGTGTCGGGCCGCTCAAGAACGGCGTGAACCTTGATTTCTCGGCGGCGATTGCGCGACTTGGTCGCAAGGTCGTCGAAGAGCGCTATGGAAACTTGTTTCAAATGTATGAGCGCATCGCGGGCGAAGACCCGTATTCGACTCCGATGCGAATTTATCCGGCGACTCACTACACGATGGGCGGGTTGTGGGTCGATTATGAACTCGGCACGACGATTCCGGGTCTCTATGCGGCGGGTGAGGCGAATTTTTCCGACCACGGTGCGAACCGACTTGGGGCGAGCGCGCTGATGCAGGGCTTGGCTGACGGTTATTTTGTTTTGCCGTACACGATCAGCAACGGTCTTGCACCGTTGCTCAATAAGCCCGTGCCGTCGACTGATCACCCGGCGTTTGTGCAGGCAGAGACTGAAGCCCGCGAGCGATTTGGTGCGTACCTCGACATCAAGGGCACGCGTTCGCCAGATTGGTTTCACCGCGAGTTGGGCAAAATCATTTGGGACTATTGCGGCATGGAGCGCACGCAACAAGGTCTCGAAAAGGCACTCTCTGAATTACCGGCGCTTTACGCTGAGTTCAAGAAAGATTTGCGTGTAACTGGTTCTGGCGAGAACGTCAATCAGACTCTTGAAAAAGCTGGCCGTGTCGACGACTTTTTCCAGTTGGGCATGTTGATGTGTCGCGACGCTCTCGATCGTCAAGAGAGTTGCGGTGCGCACTTTCGCAGCGAATATCAAACCGATGACGGTGAAGCGTTGCGCGATGACGAAAACTTCTGTCATGTCTCGGCTTACGACTGGACGGGCGATCCGATGGCCGCTGAACTCGTGAAAGAACCGTTGGTTTACGAGACTGCGCACCTCGCAACCAGGAGTTACAAGTGAAGCAACTGACGGATCTCAAATTAAAAGTTTGGCGTCAGGCCGGCCCCGAAGTAGATGGCTACTTCGAGTCGCATACGGTCGACAAAGTTAGCGATGAGGCGTCGTTCTTAGAGATGCTTGATCAATTGAATGAGCGTCTGATCGGCGAAGGCAAAGAGGCGGTTGTTTTTGACCACGACTGTCGCGAAGGCATCTGCGGAACTTGTTCGTTGATGATCAACGGGCAAGCGCATGGTCCGCAAAGAGCGACGACGACTTGTCAGTTGCATATGCGCACCTTCAAGAGCGGCGACGAAATCGTGATCGAGCCGTGGCGTGCGGCTGCATTTCCGATAATCAAAGATTTGATGGTCGATCGCTCCTCGTTCGACCGCATTGTTGAAGCAGGGGGTTTTATTACTGCACCAACAGGCGGCGCGCCGGACGCGAATTTGATTCTCGTGCCAAAACCTGTCGCCGATGCGGCCATGGACTCGGCGGCGTGCATCGGTTGCGGGGCGTGCGTCGCTGCATGCCCGAACGGCGCGGCGAGTTTGTTCACTGGCGCCAAGATTTCACATCTCAATGTGCTGCCGCAGGGGCAAAGCGAGCGTTATAAGCGCGCCGAAGCGATGGTGCATGCGATGGATGATCAATTCGGTTCGTGCACAAATCATGGTGAATGTTCGGCGGCATGCCCGAAAGAGATTTCGCTCGATGTAATTGCGTTGATGAACTCTGATTTCAGAAAGTCAAAGTCGAAGAATCGCAAAGCACTCAGTCGCGGCTGAGTCGCTCGTTAGAGAATCTGGGGGAAATTGATGTTGGGTGACTTGGCGAACTGGGTGCAAGACGTCATCAATCAGTTCGGCTATATCGGTGTCGCGTTGTTGGTCGTGATCGAAAATGTGTTTCCGCCGATTCCGTCTGAAATTGTCTTGCCGTTCGCGGGTTTTGTCGCCCAACAAGGTGCAAATTCTGTTGGTACGACGGCTGACGCGGCTCAAAGCGACACGACGGTCATCGGCATGATGATCGCGGCAACTATCGGCTCAGTTGTTGGGGCGTTAATTTTGTATTTTGTTTCGGCGGCTATTGGCCCAGAGCGGTTGCGCGGGTTCGTTGAGCGATTTGGCAGGTGGTTTGGTGTCAAGAGCGCCGATCTTGTGCGAGCCGAAGCGTGGTTCGACCGCCGATCAACTGCTGCTGTGTTGGTTGGTCGATGTGTGCCGTTGATTAGGTCGATCGTCTCGATACCGGCTGGCTTTCGACGAATGAAGTTGACGAGTTTCGTGGTGCTGACGGCAATCGGCAGTGCCGTATGGAACATTGCTTTGATTGGCGCTGGTGCCGTGCTCGGCGACCAATGGGAACGAGTCGGTGAGTATGTCGGCGTTTTTCAATGGCTGGTAATTGGTGCAATTTTGTTGTTGCTTGTGCGATTTGTGGTTTCGCGAATCAAGAATCGTCGCCAAAAAAACGGTCTGACGCAGTAAATATTGCTCATGCTTGCGTCTGATACCAAACCAGTCGCAATGACATTGCGTAACGGGGTTCAAGAGTCATGGCATCACGGTGCAGTTGTGTGTCTCGAACGCGATGGGTCGATTGCTTTTAGCGCTGGTTCGCCGCGAGCGATTGTTT
>SYNW01000038.1 GCA_005805045.1 Actinomycetota bacterium | reverse complement strand
GTCGACTGGTTTGCCATCTTGTTATGTTCGTCCGATTGCTTATTACGGATATGGCGAAATGGGTCTCAACACTTTGCCATGCAAAGTTGATGTGGCGATCGCCTGTTGGCCGTGGGGCGCCTATCTCGGCGACGACGCGGTTCAAAAAGGCGTGCGAATGAAAATTTCTTCGTGGCAGAGACCCGATCACAACTCGTTGCCACCAGCGGCCAAAACAGTCGCCAACTATGCCAACTCGTCGTTGGCAAAAGTTGAAGCACTCAAAGCGGGCTACGACGAGGCGATCATGCTTTCACCCAATGGTTTGGTTGCAGAGTGCACGGGCGAAAATCTTTTTTGCGTTCGTAACGGCGTGATCTTGACACCACCACTTTCGGCTGGTGCACTTGAAGGCATCACTCAGTCGAGCGTCACAACTATTGCGCGAGATTTGGGTTTTGACATTCGTGTCGACAACATTGCCCGTAGCGATCTGTATATCGCCGACGAAATTTTCGTTTGTGGCACCGCCGCCGAAGTTGGCTCGGTAAATTCAGTCGACGAACGCGAGATTCCGTGTCCTGGTCCGATGACCAAGGCCATCGCCACAACATATGCCAAAGCCGTGCGTGGTCAAGACGACCGTTACAAGCAGTGGTGCGAGTTGGTTAAGTAGAACCTATGTCTCAAAACCGTGAACTCGTTGAAGTCTTCGACACCACGTTGCGTGACGGCATGCAGGTCGAAGGCGTTTCGGCGAGCGTGCAAGACAAACTTCGCATCGCCGAACAACTTGATTTTCTTGGCGTGCACTACATCGAAGGCGGTTGGCCAGGCGCCAACCCGAAAGACATTGAGTTTTTCGCGCGTGCCCGCACTGAGTTAAAACTAAAAACTTCGACGCTCGTCGCATTCGGTTCGACACGTCGGCCATTGGGCAAAGTCGATGACGATCCGACTCTGCGCAATTTGATCGAAGCCGAGACGACTGCGGTTTGCATCGTCGCCAAATGCTCTGACTATCATGTCGAACAAGCCCTGCAGACGACGCTTGACGAGGGTGTGGCGATGGTCAGAGACTCGGTGAAATTTCTTGTCGCCAACAATCGTCGTGTGCTCGTTGACATGGAGCATTTTTTTGACGGCTACAAGCACAACGCTGAGTTCTCACTGCGCGTGCTCGAAGCCGCGATTATCAATGGTGCGACACATTTGGTGTTGTGCGACACAAATGGCGGCTCGCTACCAAATGAAGTCGAAAAAATAGTCGCCGACGTCCGTCGCCACATCGGCAACGATGTCGTGATCGGCATTCACTGTCATGACGACACCGGTTGCGCTGTGGCTAATTCGCTAGCCGCCGTGCAAAGTGGCGCGCGACATGTGCAGGGCACACTTAACGGTCTTGGCGAACGCACCGGCAATACAAACTTGACGACAGTTATTCCGAATTTGCAACTCAAACTTGGTTACGAGTGCTTACCCGACGGTCATCTCGAGCGCCTCACGCAAGTCAGCAATCATGTGGCCGAAGTTTTGAATCGTCCGATGAACCCGCAAGCACCGTATGTGGGTGTTTCTGCATTCGCTCACAAAGCCGGCCTGCATGTTTCGGCAATCGCTCGGGCTAAAGATGCCTACGAGCATGTTTCGCCAGAACTTGTCGGCAATGGCACGCGCTTTTTGGTTTCAGAAATGGCTGGTCGCGCGACGATCACGATGAAGGCCCAAGAACTTGGTATCAAACTTGATGGTCCGGCAATTGGCCAAGTCATCGACGATCTAAAGCGACTTGAGTTCGAGGGCTATCACTTCGAAGCAGCCGATGCATCGCTCGAGTTGCTAATGCGCCGCGCATCTGGATGGGATCAATCGTTTTTCAAAGTCGAATCAATGCGCGTTATCACCGACGAAGCCGTGACGGGCACTTTCACTACAGAAGCCACGGTCAAAGTTTGGGTCGGCGACGATCGAAATGTTTATACATCTGAAGGTAATGGTCCGGTAAATGCAATCGACACCGCGTTGCGTGAGGCACTTCGGGCAAGTTATCCGCAATTAGAACGCGTGCATCTCACTGACTACAAAGTGCGAATTCTCGACTCAGGTTCGGCAACCGGTGCCGTCACTCGTGTTTTGATCGACGCCACCGATGGTGAGCGCACATGGACAACAATCGGCGTGTCGGCGAACATCATTGAAGCATCGTGGCGCGCTCTTGAAGAGTCTCTCGTGTTTGGTTTGTTGCATTTGCAATCTTGATCTCGCGATAAATGTTCTAGGCTGGTCGCGTCATGGCTGCACCAAAGTTCACACCTTTAGATCCGATAGATCGTCCGCGAACATATTCGTCGCCCGAACACGTGCCAACACCTTGGCACAACGACAAACCCGCGGCTATTGCGACTGGGCAACCCAAAGGTCAAAAACTGGGGCATCAAGGCCCAGACCAGGGTTATGCATTGAAACTCGCCGAAGGTTTGCGCGATTCGATCGTGTTGCAACCGGGCGAGTCAGCCGATGACGCAATTCGAGGTGTGCTCGCAATCGCATTGCGTCGGGCCTCGAAATATGGAAGAGCGCCGGTGATTTACGATCTCACGGTTGCTTTTGGAATTTGGGGTTTCATGTTGCTTGATCCACCAGCAGATCTTGTTGCACGACGCAAAGAACTGTTCGCTGGTTTGGGTGATGCAGCGCATCACTACTCAGAAATTCGCGCACTTGTCGACATGGTGCCAGAGAGCACGATGCTGATGACACCAGAACAAGTTCGCACGGGTATGCCAGGCAGTTGGCGTGCGCTTACTGGCGCTTAAAAGTTATTTATCGATTGCGTGCGCCTCAAGATTTTTTAGCGTGACGAATTCAAGCGTCAGCGTGTGAGTTGAACGCAATTTGACTTTCGGTGCTTTGCCAGCCTCGAATGCTTCTTGCCAACGTGGCGCACAAAGACACCATTGGTCTCCGGGCTTTAGGCCCGCAAAACCGTATTGCGGCATCGGCGTTGAAAGATCGTTGCCGACCGACTTTGAATATTCGAGAAAGTCTGAGGTCATGATTGCGCACACCGTGTGCACACCCGTATCGTCGCCGCCCGTTTCGCAACAACCAGTGCGATAATAACCAGTTATAGGGTCAAAGTTGCACGGCTCGAGTGGATCGCCATAGACATTTGTTTGCTGACCAATCGTCATTTATTTGCAGCTTCTCAGTTGATCGAAACGCCGACAAGACGCCCGATCACGTATGTGACACCAACTGCGAGCAACATGATCGCCACTTGTCGAATGGCACTAGAAATCTTCGACCGTTCGGCTTGTTGACCGATCGCGTAACCAGCAGCCGCAGCTGCGACGATCGCGACAGTTACCGAGAGAAATCTTGCCGTATCGTTGCTACTAAAAACCCACGGTAAAACTGGCAACATTGCACCGGCTAAAAAAGTGAGCAGAGAAATTAATCCAATTTGAATTGGGTTGGGCAAGTTTCCGGCATCAAGTCCGAACTCTTCTCGCGCATGCACGATCACGGCGCGCTCAGGGTCGCGCATCACTTCTTTGGCCGACGCAGCGGCTTGTTCGCGCGACATGCCATGTTGGCGATACATCGCGGCTAATTCAGAAGTTTCTGCTTCAGGGTGAAGCTTGAGTTCGCGCAACTCGAGAGCCATCTCGCGCTTGATTAGGTCATTTTGAGCGCTGATTGATACCCACTCGCCAGCCGCCATGCTCGCCGCGCCTGCAACAGCAGCAGCGATGCCAGCGAGTCGCACAATGCTCGAATCAGCACCACTAGCAGCGAAGCCAATGATCAACGAAACATTCGAAACCAAACCATCACTGAAACCAAACACTCCGGCACGCGCCGAACCACCAGCGAGTGCGCGATGGTCGGGGTGACCTTCATGTTCGAGAGTTTTCTTTGCCACGGCTTTAACGATAGTTCTGTCTCGGGTGCTTGCGCTCACCGAGATAGCCTGATGACAGATGGCACAGACACCGCGCTACCGATTCGCGCCGTCACCGACAGGTTACTTTCACGTCGGCGGTGCACGGACTGCACTTTATAACTGGATTCTTGCGCTACAAAACGATGGCGTTTTCGTTTTGCGGATAGAAGACACCGATGATTCAAGAAATAATCCGCAATGGACGCAGGGTATTCTCGACGCGCTTGCTTGGCTTGGCATAGATAACAAAGATTCGCACTTTGAAGGGCCATATTTTCAATCAACGAATGCCGCATTGCATGTTGCGGCGGCCGAAAAACTTTTCGCACAAGGCGCTGCATATTATTGCGACTTGTCGACTGAAGATATTCAAAAGCGTGCCAAAGAATCAGGCAAACAGGGTTATGACGGATATTCGCGGGATCGTGGTTTGGGGTCAGGCGAGGGGCGAGTTTTGCGATTTCGCGTTCCCGCAGGCGCGACAATTGTTCAAGATGAGGTGCGGGGCAGTGTCGAGTTCGACAATTCGACGATCGAAGATTTTGTTCTGTTGCGCAGTAACGGTTCGCCTGTATTTCTGTTGGCAAACGTCGTGGACGACATAACCCAGGGCATCACTCATGTCGTGCGGGCCGAAGAGCATCTGCCGAATGCGCCGAAACAACAGATGATTTGGCGTGCGCTCGGCCACGAGCCACCGAGTTGGGCTCATGTTCCGGTGCTTGTTAACGAGCAGCGAAAGAAACTTTCGAAGCGTCGCGACAAAGTTGCAGTTGAGCAATATCGAGAAGAGGGAATTCTCGCGGCGGCGATGAAAAATTATTTGATGACTCTTGGTTGGGCGCCTACGGGCGATACAGAAATTGTGCCGTTCGAAAAAATAACTGCCGAGTTTGATTTGAGCAGCGTCAATCATTCGCCGGCGTTTTTTGACATCGTCAAATTGCATTCGTTCAACGCCGACTACATTCGCGCGATGCCGCTCGATGAGTTCATTCGCGCATGCGAACCTTGGTTGGTGGGCGCAAAAGCCCCATGGCAAGCACAAGATTATGACGCAAAAGTTTTTGAAGAAATAGCCCCGTTAGTTCAGACTCGTGTGCAGTTGTTGCAAGATGTACCGAGTATGGTCGACTTTTTGTTCTGCGATTTGCCGACGATAGATGATGCGGCATTTGCTAAAGCGTTTGCGTCAGAGTGGGCGAGTGCAACACTGATCGAAATTCGCGAAGGCTTCAAGACATGCGAATTCATACCTGATGCACTCAAAGCCGTAGTCGAGGCAGTCGGCGAAAAGCACTCGTTGAAACTGGGCAAGATGCAAGCGCCGCTGCGGGTGGCTGTGACTGGGCGCAGTGTTGGTCCGCCATTGTTCGAGCCGATTGCGATGTTGGGTCGAGACGCAACGCTCAAACGAATTGATGTCGCTCTCGCCAAAAAGGTTTGAGCGAGTTTTAATCAATGAAGCTGCGACGAGTTCTTCAGTCGCTTGGTGTAACTGTTCTAATTGCGACGGTTTACTTTTTGGTTTCGTTGTTGCAAGTGTGGAACACGGGTCGTAGTGCTGATCGTCAGCCAGTTGACGCAATTGTCGTGCTCGGCGCTGCTCAATATGACGGTCGACCATCGCCACAACTGCAGGCGCGCCTCGACCACGCGCTCGAATTATGGAATCTCAACTTGGCTTCGTACATTGTGGTTACGGGCGGCAAGCAAGAGGGCGATCGATTTACCGAGGCGGCAACTTCGCGCAAGTTTTTTGAGTCAAGCGGCGTGGCCAGCGACCTGATATTTGAAGAAAATTCTGGCACAACAACTTATGCGTCGTTGCTTGCTGTTTCGCAAGTTGCTAAAGATCTCAAGATCGACCGTATGTTGATCGTGAGCGATCCGTTTCATCTTCTGCGCGCAGAACTAATCGCTAATGAAGTTGGCCTTAAGGCAAGTTCGTCATCGACACAGTCGAGT
>SYNW01000160.1 GCA_005805045.1 Actinomycetota bacterium | reverse complement strand
TCTGGATTGTTGTGAAGAACTCTGATGTTGAGTTGATTTGGCCACCACGTTGTGTTCGTGGGGCCCATGTTTGCAGAAGTGAATGCTCCGCCTGAAAAAGGGCAGCTGCCGGTTTGATTGCTGGTTTGGTTGTTAGTCATTTGATTATTCTCGCCCTAAAACAACGACAAGTCAAATGAATCTGGCTAGAACTTTTGAAGATTTAGATATGAATTCTGTCAACTTGCCAACAATTGAGACTCATGGCGATTGTTGAATCGGGGTCTTTTAAATCTGGTCGCTCGACACAAACTTTGTTGGCCAGTTGCCAGAGTCTGTGACTTATCACACGCCATTTGGCACCACGGGCACAAAATCAAATGAACAGCCGAACTCTCGTTGCCGATTAGTGCCGCGGGACACCCAAGTTCTAGTCTGTCACTCAACGAGAACGAGGGGGTTCGCGTGGCTGAAATCGACTTGGCTTGGCGTAGTAGCGGCGCCTGCCAGGGCCTGGACCCCGAAATTTTCTACCCGGATAATGACGACAACTGCAGTCAAGCAAAATCAGTCTGTAGCGAGTGCAAAGTGCGCATAGCGTGTTTGACGTATGCACTCGATAGTCGTGAGAAGCAGGGCGTGTGGGGTGGGGCTTCAGCCCGCGAACGTCGCAAAATGTTGCGCACCCGTCGCAGCGCTTGAGCGAGTTTTCACATGAGCGAAATCGAGTTGGCTGGCTCATGGCCGATAGTTATCTCGCAACTTCTAGCGGGCAGAGATTTGAGTGCGAGTCATGCCGGAGCGGCGATGCGCTCGGTGCTGTCGGGTGAGGCGACTCCATCACAAATAACTGCGTTCATCGTCGCGCTTCGGGCCAAAGGCGAAACTGAACTGGAGCTTGAAGGCATGTTGGCCGAGGTGCGTCGTGCAGCCGAACGCGTTTTTTTGCCCGATGAAATTGCGCAACGTGCACTTGACATCGTCGGCACCGGCGGCGATCACAGTCATTCGGTGAATGTCTCGACGATGGCCGGTCTCGTTGTGGCTGGTGCGAAGATTCCGGTTTGCAAACATGGCAGTCGTGCATCGTCCTCAAAAAGTGGCGCCGCCGATTTGCTCGAGGCTCTCGGCGTGGCGATCGAACTTGACGGAGTCGGCGTGGCAAGGTGCGTTGAAGAAACTGGCTTCGGTTTTTGTTTCGCACAGAGGTTTCATCCGGCCTTCAGATTTACCGGCCCGTCACGCCGCGAAATCGGCGTGCCGACTGTTTTTAATTTGCTCGGACCAATGGCCAATCCTGCGCTCATCTCTTATATGGTCGTGGGCGTGGGGGACCCAGCGGCCGCCAATGTGATGGCCAAAGCAATCGCAACACGTGGCGTGAAACGCGCGTGGATCGTGCATGGTCACGGCTCAATGGACGAACTGTCGCTTAGCGGACCTTGCACAGTGGTCGAAGTGCACGCCGGAAATATGCGCAAGTTCGAAATTGAGGCAACTGCGCTCGGACTTGCGCAAGCCGATGTTGCCGCCGTGCGTGGTGGATCGCCCAAAGACAATGCCAAGATTTTTCGCGACTTGTTGGACGGCGAGCACGGTGCTGTCAGAGATATAGTCGCACTGAACGCTGCTGCTGGCATTGTCGTCGCCGGAAAAGCAAGCGAAATGAGTCAAGGACTCGAAATCGCGTTCGAATCAATCGATTCTGGTGCGGCGCGAGATGTCTTGGATGAATTAATTCGCGTCAGCACCGACGCCGCGAAGCAGATGGCGCAATAAAATGCGCAACAAAGTAACGAGCAATTCGCAACGATCGATCGCCGTGCGTGTGCCAGCAAGTTCGGCGAATATCGGTCCGGGGTTCGATGTCTTGGGGATGGCTCTTGATTTGAACATTGAAGCGGGGTTCGGCAATGCTCCCGCCGAGTCAAACGAAGCCGATGAAAATCATCCGCTTACGGTTGCGTATCGCCACTGTGGTGGCACGAAAGATTTATGGGTGCGATCGCAGATGCCGATGGGCAAAGGTCTGGGTTTCAGTGGTGCTGCGCGAGTCGCGGGTTGCATTTTGGCTCACGCCGAAAAGAATGGTGTCGAGGCAGAAAAATTTGACCAAGCAAAGCCCGAGATCATGCGTGTCGCGAGCGAACTTGAAGGACATCCCGACAATGCTGCGGCGTCGATGTTCGGCGGTTTCGTCGCCAGTGTCGATGGTTTTGCCGTGCGAATACCCACGCCACTTGATCCATCGATCATCGTTTGGGTGCCAGAGCAACAAACTTCAACAAGAGAATCGCGCACAAAATTGCCCGCGAGCGTCAAATTCGAAGATGCAGTTTTCAACATCGGGCACACCGCGCTTTTGGTTGCTGCGCTCGCAGCCGGTGATATTGCAGCGTTATCCGTCGCTACTAGAGACCGTCTGCACCAAGATTTGCGATTCGTCAAATCGCCTAATTCAAAATTGGTGCTGCAAGCCGCAGTCGACGCTGGCGCGTGGTGTGCATGGCTGTCTGGTTCTGGTCCGACAATCGCAGCGATGGTTGATCGGCGTGATGCGCAACGGATCGACAGCGCATTGCCCAATAGTGGCGCGAAAATGGTTTTACGGGTTGCGCAGCGCGGGGCTGAACTTTTCGAAATTTAACCGTGCAACAGGCTTCTGGCAAGGTTGAAGATACCTAGCAGCAACAAAACCCAAAAGGAGCAAGGTTCGTGCAAGAGTTCCCCCAAATCAAAGTCATTAGCGAAGTTGTATCTCGCAACACCGATGCGTCGGCCGATGTCTTAGTCGTCGATTGCGAATCTTGTGTAATGCGGGCAAGTTCTGCCTGTGACGATTGCGTGGTTTCGTTTTTCTGTGATGATTCAGGTGCTCAAGGCGTTGTTTTAGACCTTGAAGAGCAAAGAACGCTGAGAATGCTGGCAAACGCCGGTTTAGTGCCTACGCTTCGGCATCGTGCAGTTAGCTGACGGGTTACCTCAAAACCAATCCAATAGTTACACCGACAATCTGTTGGCGTTCGGCCAAAGCCTCGGCCTTTATAAAGTTGGTGTCGCCAGCGCAGATATTTTGCATCGTGCGCGGCAAGCACTTCACCAGCGCAAATCTCAAGGCCTGCACAATCAGATGCAGTTCACCTATCGCAACCCTGAGCGCAGCACCGATCCGACCAGAAGTTTGCCCTCCGCGAAGTCGGTAATCGTCGGCGCGTTGTCCTACTCGACTTTGACACCTGACGAGGCGCCAACCGGCGAACTTTCGGCACGGGTTGCGAGATATGTGTGGTCCGACTACTACGAACAGTTGCGAAGTTCTTTGCGCAAAATTGCGACCAAACTTGAAGCCGATGGTTATCGCTGCATAGTTTTGGCAGACGATAATGCGATGGTCGATCGTGAGGTCGCATACCAAGCCGGCTTGGGTTGGTTCGGCAAAAACTCAAATCTGTTGATCGATGGCGCGGGAAGTTATTTTGTTTTGGGCTGCATAATCACCGATGCTGAATTAACACCCGCCGTGGCGCCGGTCGCGGACGGTTGCGGCTCGTGTCGACGTTGTCTCGACAATTGTCCGACCCGGGCGATTATCGCTCCCGGGTTGATTGATGCGAATAGATGCTTGGCTTGGTTGTTGCAAAAACCGGGGGTGTTTGACAGAGAGTTTCGAGTTGCGCTCGGTGATCGTCTCTACGGTTGCGATGATTGCCAAGAAGTTTGTCCACCCACGGTGCGACACGAGAGACAGGGCATAGGGACTAAATCTGTCCAACTCGTTGACCGCCCGAAAGCGTGGGTTTCGGTGATCAAGATATTGAGGTCAGATGACCAAGCACTTCTTGCAGATCACGGTGTTTGGTACATCGCTAATCGTGACCCAAAGTGGCTGCGTCGCAACGCTCTGATAATTCTTGGCAACATTGCCGACAAAAGCGACGAAGTCGTCGTTGAGTTGCTGCGAAAATATTTGGCGCACGAAGATCCAATGCTTCGTGCACATGCCGTGTGGGCGACTGCACGTTTAGGTTTGAATAATCTGTTGCCCAATAACGACGATGACGAACTCGTGATGGCCGAGTTGCGGTGTTTGCCGAGCGTAAAGTAACGAATAGTGAAGCATCTCTTAGTCACCAATGATTTTCCGCCGAAGATCGGCGGCATTCAAAACCTTTTATATGAGTGGTGGCGAAGATTGCCGCCCGAAAGTTTCGCCGTTTTAACAAGCCCATTTGCGAATAGTCGAGATTTTGACGCGGCACAAAAGTTTGAAATCCGTCGCACGCGAGAACCAGTTTTGTTGCCGCATCCTTTGATGGTTCGCAAGATAAACAAAATGGCCGATCAGTTCGGCGCCGAACTTGTCGTGTTGGATCCTGCGTTGCCGCTTGGCATCGTCGGGCCGTGGCTCGACTTGCCGTATGCGCTGGTGTTGCATGGTGCCGAAATTTCGGTGCCTGGACGATTGCCGATTTTGTCGCGAACTCTTAATCGAGTTATGAGCAAGGCGCAATTTTTGATTGCCTCGGGTAATTACCCAGCGAATGAGGCAAGGCGAGTTGCAAACGATCTTCGTCATATTGAAGTCATTACTCCGGGTGTTGACGTACACAGATTCAGGGAACTAAGTGACCAGCAAAAGTCTGAAGCGAGGCGAAGATTTGGCATAGATGACGACGCCGATCTGATCGTCGGTGTTAGTCGGTTGGTGCCACGCAAGGGTTTTGATGTCTTGATTCGCGCAGTTGCCCACCTCGTCACTGAGCACCCCAAACTGCGTTTAGTGATCGGTGGTGACGGTCGCGACCGTTGGCGCCTTGAACGTATCGCCCGCGAATTGCGCTCACCAACAACTTTTTTGGGCCGTGTTCCCGAAGATGATCTGCCAGGGCTGTATGGCTGCGCCGATCTCAACGCCATGTTGTGTCGCTCGCGATGGATGGGTCTAGAGCAAGAAGGTTTCGGCATCGTCTTTGCCGAAGCCGCCGGGTGCGGTGTGCCGCAGATTGCAGGCCGAAGTGGGGGTGCGGCCGACGCCGTTGAACACGGCGTGAGTGGATTGATTGTCGAAAATCCCAATCAAGTCGGCGAAGTCATTGCATCTTTGCGGCGGCTGTTGTCAAACAAGCCTGAACGGATACAGATGGGTCGTGCGGCGCGGCTGCGCGCCGAAAACCTGTTTGATTACGACAAGCTCGCCCGAGATCTGGGTCAAGTTCTGAAGGTGCAGTAATTTCTGCTTAAATATAGGCATGGTTGATTCGGCATCCGAGACAGAAGAGGTCGCCGCGTCAGCTGATCGATGTTTTGCTGTTGTGGTTGATGTTGAGCGATACCCAGAGTGGACACCAGATGTCAAAGAAGCGGTTGTTCGCGAGCGAGATTCACAGAATCGTCCGTTGCTAGTCGAATATCGAGCATCTGCCCTGGGTCGCAGCACTCACTACACGCTTAAATATGACTACGCGCAAGCGCCCAGGGTAATTTCCTGGCAACTCGCGCAAGGTGACATCATGCGAACAATTGATGGGTCGTATAGTTTCGAGCAAGTCGGCGAAAAGACGAACGTTACATACGCATTGTCGGTCGAGTTGGTAGTTCCGCTACCGGGTTTCATCAAACGACGTGCAGAGGGCCGAATTTTGCACACCCTGAAAGAGTTAAAGGCTCGCTGCGAATCGTGACTGCAGTTGCCGGCATAGATGTCGGCGGGACAAAATGTCTGGGAGTTCTATTTGAGAATGGAAAGATTCTTAAATCTGTGCTTCGTCCAACGCCACACGCAGATCAACTCGTTGTAACTCTTGCGGAAATAGCCCGTGAACTTGGTGACTACAAAACACTTGGCGTCGGAGTGCCAGGTTTGATCACACCGGCAGGCGTCGTGCGTGAGTCGCCAAACTTGACGGGTGCGGTTGAGTTTGATTTGCGGGCTCGGTTGCAAAAAGAACTTGGCCATGAAATCGACGTTGAAAACGACGCAACATCTGCGGCCCACGCTGAATGGCAATTTGGTGCGGGTCGCGGTGCAACCGATATGTGGATGATCACACTTGGCACCGGTATCGGGGGCGGTTTTGTTTCGGGATCAAAACTGCAACGGGGCAGCCACGGCTTTGCCGGCGAGATTGGACACATGGTTGTTGAGTCACAAGGCATTGCTTGTCCATGTGGTCAACGTGGCTGCTGGGAGAGATACGCGTCCGGGTCGGGTCTGGCAACCATCGCGGGCGGTGAGCGAGGCGAAGAAGTTATCGCGCGAGCGACGGCAGGTGACAAACAAGCGCTTGAATATTTGGATGTTTTCGGAAGATGGGTGGCGATTGGGTTGGTGAATTTGACCAACATCACCGATCCGAATGTGATCGTGATCGGTGGGGGACTAGCGGAGTCGGCAGCATCGGTGATGCCTCCCATCAAAAAGTGGTTTAAGCAACTGTTGTATGCGCCCGATAACCGCGAGCATCCTGAGTTGCGTGTTGCTCAACTTGGCAAGAATGCCGGAGCGATTGGAGCCGCACTTTTGTCTGCCGGCTTTTAGCCGAGCCAGTTCATCGATCTTTTGACCGCGGTTCGCCAAGATTCAAAACCGGTCGCCATGGTGTTCGGTTCAAATTTTCTGTCAAGTTGCCAAGCTTGCGTGATTTCATCGGTTGAACCCCAAACTTTTTCTGCTAGCCCCGCCAAGTAGGCGGCACCCATTGCGGTGGTCTCAAGTTGTTTTGGTCGAAGCACCGTGACACCCAAATGATCCGCTTGCAATTGCAGCATGAAATCCACAACTGCAGCACCACCATCGACCCTAAGGTCTTTGATTTTTATTCCAGAGGCTGCGCTCATCGATTCGACGACATCTCGAGTTTGGAAAACAATTGATTCAATCGTGGCGCGAGCGATATGGGCTCGAGTCGTGCCCCGAGTAATGCCAAAAATTGAGCCTCGCGCGTATGGGTCCCACCAGGGGCTACCCAAACCTGTAAACGCCGGCACAAGAACCACGCCACCCGAGTCTGCGACTGTTTGCGCGAGTGGCCCGACTTCGCTGGCATTGTCAATGATGTTCAGACCGTCTCGCAACCATTGAATCGCTGCGCCGGTAACAAAAATCGCACCTTCAAGCGCATACACGGGTTGTTGCGACTCGATTTGCCACGCCACAGTCGTCAAGATTCCTGTTTTGGGAGCCGGACACTCGGTGCCGACATTCATCAACACAAAACTGCCGGTGCCGTAGGTGTTCTTGGTCGCTCCAGTCATGAAACACGCCTGACCGAATAGTGCTGCTTGTTGGTCGCCGGCGACGCCAGAGATTGGAATGCCTGCGGGCAATGCTCCGTGTCGGGTGGTCAGTCCGAATCGACTGCTTGACGGTCGCACACTCGGCAGGTTGTTGATTGGCACATTGAGAAGATCACAAAGTTCTTGGCTCCACTGCATTTTTGTGATGTCAAACAACATCGTTCGACTTGCATTGGTTGGGTCGGTCACAAACGACTCGTGACCAGACAACTTGAAGATCAACCAAGAGTCAATCGTGCCGAGACATAGATCTTGGTCTAC
>SYNW01000037.1 GCA_005805045.1 Actinomycetota bacterium | reverse complement strand
TTAGTCTGCCACATCGACTTAGTCTCACCAAACATCATCGGAACGTTCAGGTAAGTTGAGAAAAGTCTCTACTTGGACTTTACGGTTGGTGTCTGCGGGTCAGTTAAATCAATGGAGATGATTTGTTTGGGGTCTTGGCGACGCAACAGCACCACTAGCGAAATGAGTTTGTTTTGCAAGTCTGAAGGCGGGCCAAAATTGATCAAGGTTCCGCTGCGCAAAGTCATTACAAGTTGGTTCGGCCCGCCCACGCCGACATTCAATACTCGGTCACTCAGCTCTTCTGGAAATCCTCCTGCCAATTGTGCGGCAGCTTTGTAGACGGTGCCGGCACTTGAGCCGGGTGCAAGATTCGGCCCGACGCCGGTGATTTGCAGATAGGCAGTGGGTTGCCCGGTCTCGACGGCCAACACTCGACCCTGCGCATCCACGACGCGTGACCGATTATCCACACCAACATAAAACGCAACGGGCTTTCGCTCGACTATTTCGATGACGAGACGCGAGGGGAAAAACTGCCGAATGCGCACCGATTCAACCCACGGATCTCCTTCAAGTCGTCGTTCAGCAGAGTTGGTATCAACGGTGAGAATTGACTTGCCGTCCAGAGATTTTTCTACGGCCGACAGCAAATCGGCGCTCATGTAACGAGCACCCTCGATTTGAATCTCGCGCACACCAATGATCGGTGATGCCAAAATCGCGAGCACCAACGCCACGACACCAAGCACCGAGAAAAACCCGACCAGAAGTCGAAAACGATTCAGGGCCAGATTTTTTGCGACATCGCGCCGACGAGTTCTGAAACGTGAATCGCTAACCACGTTGCTCGGGTCAGAAGACGGCGCAATATGCACCGAACTTGTCTGCTCGTCAATCGGGTGGTCGGAGTCGATTGGCAATCGCAGATCTTCATCGACAATGACGATGCGGCCATTGTTCGTCTTGAGCGTCAATGAACCATTCGTTACATCTTTTGGCAACTCCTTTGAAACCGGGATCGAGTCGGCTGGCTGCACCACCCGTAAATTCGCCGTAGGTGTGGCGTCACCCTCGAAAGCGTCCTTGAGCTCTGCCAAAACCTCATCCGAAAGTTGCTCGGCGAATGTCGGCATTGGTATCGACAAGTCGGTGTTGTTCGTCAACCCAAAAGCCGATTCAAGATGGGTGCTGTACATTTTTTTTGGTTCGACTTCAGCACCTGCTTCTTGCGCGACTACCGACGCGAAACCGACAAGACGAATTTCGCTTCGAAGGTTCACCCCATGAGCCTCAAAAACTCGTTGTCGAATAAAAGTCATCAACTCAACGACATCTTCGGCGTTGCCTGCTTCGTCGGCTTGGATAAAGTTGGCATGCTTGTCAGAAACGGTCGCGGTGCCGATTCGATAATTACGCAGACCCAAATTGTCGATCAATGCACCTGCAGTCGATGCGCCACTTACAGGGTTGACGAAAATAGAACCCGCATTTTGTCCGCCAGGCTGATGCTCTCTTCGCCACCTGACAATTTCAGCCAAGCGTGCTTCTCCTTCGGCTCTGTCGCCCCACATCAGACGCAAAGTCGCTGACAAAACAATGTGCTCATCACTTAAATCTGAACCACGAAATCGAAGGCCCAGATTTGCTGCTGAAACATTTGCTTCGATGCCACGCTCAAGATGAAACAATCGCACACTCAACAAAGATGCGATCATGTCTGACCCGTGACCACCGGCGTTCATTCGCACGGCTCCACCGATTGAACCAGGCACGCCAACAGCCCACTCAAAACCGCACAGACGATTGTTGACGCTTTGGCGCGCGACAACCGGTAGTGACGCCATCGCTCCGACGACAAGCACGGGGTCTTGATCGGCTGTCGGCATATCAATCTGCTCTGCAAACGGGCCAAGGGTTATCGCCAAGCCTCTAAAGCCCGCGTCACTGACCAACATGTTGCTACCCCGGCCGAGCATCAGCACGGGAATCGGAACCTTCGACAAAGCGCGCGAGACCGCATGCAGATCTTCGGTGCTCATCGCTCGCATGAACAACGCCGCCGACCCGCCGACCCGATAGGTCGTATAAGGACCGATCGGTTCATCTTTCGTGATTCGATCGCCTAGCAGTGCAGCAAATCGATTGAGATCTTTATCGCTGGGACGCGTCAATTCTGAGATCAACTTCGCTCACCTTCGCGAAATGCGATCACTTCTCGTGGCAGCGTTGCAATATCACCACAACCCATTGAGATACACAAGTCACCAGATTTGAGTTCACCAGCCAAGAACTCTACGAGATCTGCACGGTTTGGTTGGTACACGATTTTGCATTCGGGGTGCGACTTGCGAATCGCGTCGACCACCAACTCACCCGTCACTCCGGCGATGGGTTCGGTGCCTGACGCATATATATCGGTCACCACCACCAGATCAGCCGAGATGAACGCGTCGGCGTAGAGATGCGAGATCAGCGACATCCGATTGAACCTATTGGGTTGAAACACGGCGACAACCCTGGACCAGTTATCAGACTCGTCGCGAGCGCCAGAAAGAACCGCGGCAATTTCATTGGGTAAGTGGGCATAGTCATCCACAAAAGTTACGCCTTGATCCGACCCGCGACTATCGAAACGACGAGCTACGCCACCAAAACTGGCAAGTGCACTGCTGGCCTGGTTGAAAGATACGCCCAGTTGCAACGCCATGACGATCGCGCCCATGGCGTTGGCGACATTGTGCACCCCTCTTTGGGGCAGCGATACTTTGCCGAGCACCGTTAATTTTGACGCATCTCGTCGCACGACCAAAAAAGTTGACGCACCATCGGCGAACTTAACCTCGGTTGCCAAATAGTCGGCACGCTCATCACCGAGAGCAGAATAAGTTGTCGCATCCTGCAGTTTGGCGATGGACGCACACACGGGGTCGTCGAGACACAAGACTCGAGGACCCTGAACTTTGCCGACATATTCGACAAAACTTTGTTCAATGGCACTTTGCGTCTTGAAATAATCCAGGTGGTCGATGTCGACGTTGGTCAGAATCGTGGCGAAAAGCGGCAACTGCAAGTGAGTGCCGTCGCTCTCGTCGGCTTCGACGACGAACAACTCGCCGTTCGTCCATTTGGCGCCACGATTGAAGGCGACGACATCTCCGCCGATCAAGTAACTCGGGTTCAAATTGGCTGAGATCAAAATTGTCGCCAACATCGATGACGTTGTCGTTTTTCCGTGAGTTCCTGCAACCCCGACGCTCTTGACCCGACTGCAAATACTGGCCAAGGTTTGCGCACGCGAAACAATCGGAATACCCGACTCCTTGGCCTGCAAATATTCGATATTCGCCGATGCGATCGCCGGTGAGCCAGTCACGAAATCGCAGTCGTGCACAGCGGAGCGTTGATGTGCGATGTTTACTCGGACACCGATTTCGAGTAGACGCGCAATCGCTTCTGTTTCACGCAGATCACTACCCGATACATCGTTACCCATCTCGACGAGCACGGTCGCAATTGCTGACATTCCAGGGCCGCCAACACCGACGACGTGAACTCTTTTCTTGGTCGACAAATCTGGCAATTGATGTTTTATCTTCGCAGTTTCAACTATTAATTTCGCCAAAGATGAACTTCGATGTTGTGCTCCGGCATTTCGCGCAGATTTGGCGAGCGCATCTAGTTGCACCTGATCGTCGACAAGCGACGTGACGCGATCAGCAATCGCCGACACCGACACCGAACTTTCGTCGATCACGACGGCACCACCTATTTCGCCCAGCCAATTGGCGTTAGCAGTTTGATGATCCTCTGCGGCATCACTCCAGGGCACGAGCACGCTGGCTAAACCAATGGTCGAGATTTCTGCGACGGTGCTTGCCCCAGAACGCGCCAACATTAAATTCGTGGCGCTGTATACGTCCTGCATCGCCACTGTCGATTCGAGGCGCCGATAGATAATTTTTGAATCGGCGCGAAGATTCGGCAAGTCTTCATTGAAATATCGCTGCCCCGTCAAATGGATCACGCACAAGTCGGTTCGACCTTGGTTGCACTCGACAATTTCTTTCGCCACTAAATTCAATTTCGCCGAGCCCAGCGACCCGCCAGTTATGCAAACGACTTTGCGATCCACAGGCAGGCCCAATCGTTTGCGGGCCTGATCTCGCGTTGCCCCCACGTCAAGAGTGCGCAGCACCTTTCGCACCGGGGCTCCAGTTAAAGTCGCATTCTTCAAAATCGTGGGCAGATACGCCACTGCCACCGCCGTCGCACGGCGAGCCTGCAATCTTGTTGCCAACCCGGGTTGACGATCGTACGAGACAGTGACAACTGGAATCTGCAAACGCATGGCGGCACGGGTCGTCGGCGCACTCGCATAGCCACCCAATGACACGACAACCTGCGGACGCAAACTTTGCAAGAGCACTCCGGCTTGTTGAGTTGCCGATTTGAGCGCTATTAAATTTTTTAGGTTTTTCTGCAGTGCACTCACCGAGAGTTGTCGACTGAAGCCGCTCACGTCGAGCAACGACATTGCGATTCCGGTGGGCGGAACAAGG
>SYNW01000159.1 GCA_005805045.1 Actinomycetota bacterium | reverse complement strand
TGCCGTCAGCGCCTGTCGCGCGTCACCACCACAGCGTTGAGCAAGCGCCTCCAACGCCTCGACATCGGCCGTGACTGATTCGGCGACCACGCCTCGCTGCAATAATTCTCTGACGTCGCTCACGAGCAGCGGTTCCAATCGAAACAAAGTTGAACGACTACGCAACGGTGCGTTCAGTTCAAAATATGGATTCTCCGTTGTCGCCCCAATTAACGTGATCACTCCAGACTCGACCGACGGCAACAGGGCGTCTTGTTGTGAAGTCGAGAAGCGATGTATCTCGTCAATGAACACGATCGTGCCCCGACCAAACTGCCCGAGTCTTTCGGCGGCCAGTTCAATGGCTTCACGAACATCTTTGACACCTGCGCTTACTGCCGAGAGTCGCTCGAAGTGGCGATTAGTGGTCAGCGCCACGACTTCAGCAAGGGTCGTCTTGCCAGTACCTGGTGGTCCCCAAAAAATTACCGAAGAAAGTCGGTCTTGCTCGATCAAAAGCCGCAACGGCGATTGATCGGCGACCAGATGTTGTTGGCCGACTACTTCATCGAGCGACCTCGGTCGCAAACGTGCTGCTAGCGGTGCTTGCGCTTTGAGTCGTTCAGTTGCCGCAGCACTGAACAAATCATTTTTCATTTGATAGCTGGTGGCAACAGCCTGATGCCCAGTTCATTGAGTTGCGCCGCATCAACCGTCGTCGGGGCGTTGGTCATCGGATCGGAACCTGACTGAGTTTTTGGAAATGCAATCACTTCGCGAATGTTGTCCTCACCCGCCAAAATTGCCACAAGACGGTCAACACCAAACGCGAACCCACCATGTGGCGGCGCGCCATATTTAAATGGTTGCAAAAAGAAACCAAAACGCGCGTCGGCATCCTCGTCGGATATGCCCAATTGTCGGAAAACTCGACGCTGCAACTCTGGTTCGTGAATCCGAATCGAACCTGAACCAAGTTCCCAGCCGTTCAACACCAAATCGTAAGCCAATGCACGCACAGAGAGCGGTTCGGTCTCTAGACGATCAACATCTTCGGGGTGCGGGTGACAAAATGGATGATGCCCTGGCTGGGGCTTCTTGGTGGTCGGGTTGATACCCACGAACATCGGAAAGTCGACGATCCATACATACCTATAGGGGCCCTCGTGCACCGGTGGACGGCCGAGGTCGTTGCGCAACTGCCCGAGCACCGAACACGTCGTCGCCCATTGATCAGCGACAATCAATATCAAATCTCCGGTCGTGGCTTTGGTTTGAACAATCAAATCAGCCTGCTCTTGGGCCGACAAAAACTTCGCGACAGGCGATTCAAGCACCGAACCATCAGCGACTTTGATCCAAACGAGACCCTTAGCCCCAAGTTTCTTCGCACGCTCGGTCAATGCATCAAGTTTGTTGCGACCACTTGCCGCCTGAAGCGGATAATCGGCACCGCGCACGCAGATCGCCTTGATCGACTCAGCCGATGCAAAAGCCTTGAACTCGGTCGACGCAAACACATTGGTCAATTCGATGAGTTTCATTGCGAAACGCAGGTCAGGTTTGTCGACGCCATAATTATTCATCGCCTCGTGCCAGGTCATGCGTTCAATTGGCGGCGGTTCTGAGCCAGTGGCGGCTTTTGCCGCGGCAATCACGGCAGTCGAAATCATCGTCATGACATCGTCTTTGTTGACGAAACTCATTTCGGCGTCGAGTTGCATGAACTCGTACTGTCTGTCGGCACGCAAGTCTTCATCGCGCAGACACTTTGCAATTTGGTAATAACGGTCGATGCCTGCGACCATCAGCAATTGTTTCCAGAGTTGGGGTGATTGCGGCAAAGCATAAAACGAACCAGGTTCATTGCGCGAGGGCACCAAAAATTCGCGCGCACCTTCAGGGGTGCTGGGCATTAACAGCGGCGTTTCAATCTCGGTAAATCCTTGCGACTCCATCGATTTACGAATCGCCGAGTTGACCGCGGCCCGCAGGCGCAAGTTCTTTTGCATTCGTTCGCGTCGAATATCCAGGTATCGAAACTTGAGACGCACATTTTCGTCGACATCATCACCGCGTTGATCGATTGGAAACGGCGGAGGCTCGGCGTTGTTCAAAACCTCAATTTTGCAATCGGCAAGTTCGACCTTGCCCGTTGGAATATTCTCGTTGACCGTGCCCGCAGGCCGTGCCTGCACGGTGCCCGTTACCCTGATCACCCATTCGCTTCGCACATCAACGGAGTTGTCGACGACGCACTGAACAATGCCGCTGTAGTCGCGCAAATCCAAGAACGCCAGATGCTCACCGTGTTCGCGTCGACGTCCTACCCAACCACAGAGTGTTACTTGCTGACCGATTTTTTCGGTAACCATCTCACCGCAGAGATGGGTGCGAAGTGCGGTGCTGTTATTTTTTGCCGTCATTGACTAATACTGCGCTTTCATTTGACATTAAGTGCCCTCAAAACTTCGCCGATCACATCTTTGCGGGCAATCGAGTATTGCTCCCCAGAGCCCATCTTGCGCAACATTATTGTCGAATTTTGTACTTCATCTGACCCGATTATCAAGGCGACGCTCGCCGAACTGCGATCTGCCGACTTCATTTGGGCTTTAATGCTGCGCAAATCGTATGCACGATCGGCACTGACACCGTTCTGGCGCAACAAATGACACAGTTCATGCGCATGGCGACCATCTACCGTGTCGACCACGAATATCTGCACGGCAGTTGTTGGTGCGGCGAATGTGTTTTCGGCATCACAGGCCAAAAGGGTGCGATCGAGCCCCAGAGCAAAACCAATGCCAGGTGTCGCCGGACCGCCAAGTGCTTCAACTAGACCGTCGTAGCGCCCACCCCCGCCTATCGCCGTGTGTGCCGCATCGAGTGCTAGCGAGGTGAATTCAAATGTTGTGCGACGATAATAATCAAGCCCGCGCACGAGTCGATTGTTTATCTCGTACGAGACATTCAGTGCATCAAGTGCCCGCAATACGGCATCAAAATGTTGATTGGCGCTTTCACCAATCGACTCACGAATTGCTGGTGCTCCAGCGATTACTTTTTGATCCGGTTCGCGTTTTGAATCGAGCACGCGCAACGGATTGCGCGCCAAAGTTGCGCGACTGTCACTCGTGAGATCCTTTTCGTGGGACGAAAAGTATTTGAGCAGTATTTGAGAATATCGTTCGCGGTCTCCCGCATCCCCGAGAGTGTTCACCGAAAGATGAACTTTTTTTAGACCAAGATCAACAAAGAATTTTGCCGCCAGGGCGATGACCTCGGCATCCAACAGCGGGTCGTCAGCCCCGAGGGCTTCCACTCCGACTTGATCAAACTGTCGATATCTACCCTGCTGGGGTTTTTCGTATCGAAAATTTGGGCCCGCATACCAAACTTTCCACGGAGTAATTGGTCGATGCTCGACATAAGCCCGACAGACCCCTGCTGTTTGCTCGGGCCGCAGTGCAACGTGTCGACCACCTTTGTCCTGAAAGTCGTACATCTCTTTTGTAACCACCTCGGTCGTCTCGCCGAGACGCAAAAACACATCTAGGTCTTCGAACATCGGCGGAATTATGTAGCAATAACCTGCTGCCTCAACGGTGTGGGCAAAAACTTCTTGAAAAGCTCGCCAACGCCCAGACTGTGGCGCCAAAATGTCGCGGGTACCGGGAGAAGTCTTAAATTCAGGCACGCGTGAAGGCTAGACGCTTTGACGACGCAGGAGAATCATCATCTAGAGGCCGACGGATGGTCAATGTCATCGCCGTCAACAACATCTTGGACAACACCTGGCAAGGCCCGACCGACATCGTAAACCCCTTCGATTCGCTTGATCATTCGAAGCACAGACTGCAAATGGCCCGGGTCAGCGAACTCAAATTCAAACCGCATTCGCGCAACCCGATCTTCGCCGGTATGCGTCGCACAAGCGACTATGTTCACGTGCTCGTCCGAGAGCGCGTTGGCAACATCACGCAACAAACGCGAACGATCAAGCGCTTTCACTTCGACCGCGGCAACGAACATCGTGTCCGAACTCTCACGAGACCAGTCGACATCAACAACCCGCGCGGCATCTTGGGATACAAGCGCGGCAGCGTTGGCGCAATCGGTGCGATGCACCGTGACGCCACGACCCTTGGTGACAAAACCCATAACTTCATCGGGTGGAACTGGCGTGCAGCAGCGCGATAGCCGCACGAGCACGTCCGGCATTCCTTCTACATGCACCCCGTTTTTCTGTGGAGATGCAGTGCCGGTTGCGCCAACTGATGGCATTGAAAGTTGATCCGGCTGAACGCCGTCGCGCATTCGTTTCGACAGTCGTTCGACGATCGCTACGGCGTCAACGCGCTGATTTCCGATCGCAGCAAAAAATTCGCTCGCATCGGCGAAGTTCAAAGTGGTGATTTCATCCAACAAAACTTGGGATGAAATAATCTTTTGTGCGGGCAAACCCGCCTGCCGAAGGCGCTCGACGAGTTCGTCTCGTCCGTTTTCAACCAGGTCTTCAAGACGCTCACGCGTAAGCCATTGTTTGATCTTGCTCCTAGCCTTGGGGGAAACTACGAACTCGAGCCAATCTTGGGATGGCTCATTTGTTTCGCCTTGTGAAACCAAAACTTCGCAGGTGTCACCTGAAGCGAGCTTGTAGTCGAGCGGCACCAATCGACCATTGACTCTTGCGCCCATGCAACTGTGACCAACCTCGGTGTGCACTGCGTAGGCGAAATCGACTGGCGTCGACAAAGCCGGCAATGTTATTACCCGACCTTTGGGCGTGAACAAGAACAACTCGTCTTGATCCAAATCAGTTTTGAGAATCTCCAAGAACTGACTTGGGTCAGACACTTCACCTTGCCAATCGATGATCCGATTCAACCAGTCGATGTCACCTTGTATGGCCGTGTCCTTGTATGCCCAGTGCGAAGCAACACCCCACTCTGCACGTTGATGCATCTCTCGTGTACGAATCTGAACTTCAATCGGTTTGCCACCTGGACCAACGACCGTCGTATGCAGGGATTGATACAAATTGAACTTAGGCATAGCGATGTAATCCTTGAATCTTCCGACGATCGGCTTCCAGTGCCCGTGAATTGCGCCGAGCACCGTGTAGCAATCTTTTTCAGATTCAACGACGATACGAATCGCCAACAGGTCGTAAATATCATCGAACTCGCGACTTTTTTGCACCATTTTTTCGTAGATGCTCCATAAATGCTTGCCACGAGCCGTCAACTCGGCTTTGATCTTGACTTCTTCGAGCCATATCTGCACTTGACCAATCGTCTTTGCCAAATAAACATTGCGTTCTGGTGCGCGCATGGCGACGAGATGGTCAAGCTCTGCGTAACGCTTTGGATATAAAGCAGCGAACGCCAGATCTTCGAGTTGCTGTTTGATTTCCTGCATTCCAAGGCGGTGCGCCAATGGTGCGTAAATATCCAGAGTTTCTTGAGCAACTCTCTGTTGCTTGTCATGCGACACCGCGGCAATGGTGCGCATGTTGTGCAACCGATCGGCAAGTTTGATCATCAATACCCGCAAGTCGCGTGCCATCGCCACGAGCATCTTGCGCATCGTTGCGGCCTGCTGCGCTTCTTTTGAGTCAAACTGCAATCTTTCAAGTTTCGTGACACCATCGACAATCGCCGAAACTTCACTGCCAAAATTGCTTTCAACATCGGCGATGGTGATCTCGGTGTCTTCTACGGCGTCATGCAGAAGTGCGGCCACTATTGAAACTTCGTCTAGACCAATATCGGCGACTATTCGTGCGACCGCAATCGGATGATTGATGTAAAGTTCGCCACTGGATCGATTTTGATTTGCGTGCGCCGAACGCGCCATTTCGTAGGCCGCATTGATCAGCGATACCGACCCTTTCGGATGACGCGACTTGTAGGCGCTCAACAACGGCGATAGCTCTTCGGCAATCGTTGCACTTTGGCGCCGCCACGGCAGCACCCTTGATGAGGTGGCCACGATTAAAGCGTAGTGCTAACGGCGTTTTTTGCGTGGTCGCGGCGGATGCGTGAGCACGGATGAGGCTCGTTGTACAACTTTGCCGGCTGCGTCTTGGGCACTCTGACCCGCTTCGTCGCCAGATGTCACAGTTCCCCTCGCCGGTTTTGTGATTGCACCCAGACCCATGAGTTCTGCCATTGCTGCGCCGGTGGCGCGTTGTTCCTTGAACGGCTTGTACTTAACTTCGTTGCGCTTGAGCAAATCCAAGAGGGGTACCGCCACAAAAATCGATGAATACGTGCCGGCGAACATGCCGACCAACAGTGCCACCGCGAATTCTTCGAGACTTTTGGCGCCAAGCAGCATTGAGCCGACCACCAACAACGACAAGACTGGCAATGCCGACGAAAGTGTCGTGTTAAGTGATCTTGCAAGCACTTCATTGGTCGAGACGTTGGCGACATTGGCGAACGACTGGCGCGAAGTTGCAAACTTTTGCGCGTTTTCTTGAACCCGGTCGAACACCACAACCGTGTCGTAAAGCGAGTAGCCCAAGATCGTCAAGAAGGCGACGACCGTTGCAGGAGTGACTTCGAAACCAAAGAGCGAGTAGACGCCCACACTGAGCAGCACGTCGTGCACCATCGCAACAAACGCTGTGATTGCCATCTTCCATTCGAGTCGCCACGAAATATAGAGAGATACGACGACGAAAAACACGAGCAACGCACGAATTGCTTTTTCGGTGATGCTGCGTCCCCAAGAAGAACTAACTGAAGCCACGCTCACCTCTTGGACTTCGACTTTTGCGAGTTCGGCGAACGACTCCTGTGTTGCCAATCGAACATCTTCGGACTGGTCACCGACCTGCACTCGCATCACTTGCGATTCACTACCCGTCAAAAACTGAATTTTGGCATTTGTCGACTCGATGTTGTTGGCTTCAAGAACTTCACGGGCGTCTTGATCAGTAATTGATCCGGCTGGCACTTCCCAAGCCACCCCGCCCCGAAAGTCAATGCCAAGTTCAAGCCCCTGAACCAACAGTGAAACTCCACCTGCCAACACGACCACCAGCGAAACTGTGAAGCCGATCACTCGTTTGCCGATGAAGTCAAAAGTCGTCTCTCCACGATAAAGACGACCGAACCCTACAAATAAATTTTTCATCACATCACCTCAGGCTTGACGGTTTGAATACCAAGAACTTTGCGACCCTGCACACGCTTCGAGCGCGCGAACAGAAGCACGGCGTTGCGAGTAAAGAAATAGGTGACGAGAATATCCGTCAACGCCGAGATACCGAGGAAGAACGCAAAACCCCGCACCGAGCCAACAGTGAGATACCACAAAACAATCGCCGCGATAAACGAGACAGTATCTGCGGCCACGATGGTGCGCCATGCCGACTCAAAACTGCGTAGCGCCGAATTTTTTAGTGTCTTACCCAAACGAATTTCGTCTTTAATTCGCTCAAAAAATACTATGTACGAGTCGACTGCGATGCCGACTGAAACGATGATGCCAGCAATACCCGACAGCGAGAGCGCTAGTCCGTTGGTGCGCGACAACAAGGAAGTCAAGCTCCATAAGAAGGCGATCGAGACGCTCATACCTGCCAGCACGAACACCGCCATCAATCGGTAATACGCCAACAACAACAATCCCACGAGCAAGATACCGACCAAACCTGAGATCAATGCTGCGCGCATCGAATCAGAACCCAAGGTTGCTGAAACAGTTTGCGCTTGCGAGACACCAAAACGAACAGGTACGGCGCCGAACTCAAGAATCTTTGCCAACTCGCGTGCTTCATCGGCAGTGAATGAACCCGTGATCTGCACTGTTCCACCCGTGAACTCTGGTTCATTGACAGTCGGCGCGGAAATTACTATGCCGTCCAAAACCATCGCCAACTGCCCAGTCGGACACACGGCGGTTCTGTTGAAGCACGCTGCGGCGAGTTGGTTCCATAGTTGATCGCCATCTGGGCCGCTACGCAAACCAACGACCACCGCCCACTGCCCTGTTTCGACATCGGCTCGTGCGTCATTTTTGAAAACTTTTCCGGACGCGCCGGCGGGACCGACAACATAGGCAACGCCTTGCTTGTCGAGCAGTAACACTGTTTGTGTTGGATCATTCGGGTCGTCACCAAGTCCAAGAGTTGGCGCAACATCTTGTGGAATATCAGTTGAAACTGCGACCGACGTGTCGGTTGCAGCAACTTGAGTTGAGCTTGTCGCCGAATCAGGAACAGTCGTTGCTGAAGAAAAGACTTTCGAAGCGCCCGGACCACCCGAGACTATGCCTGCTCCATCTTCGACAGAGTCAGGAGTCTGTCCGGGCACAGTTGTCGAACTCGTCGGCACCGTTGTGTCAGGGTTTTCATTGAGGATGCCCGTTTGCAATACTGGCCGCAGCAAAAGTTCGCCCGTGCGACCGATTATGTCGAGCGCCTGCTGCTGGTCTTTTACGCCGGGCAAATTGACAATGACCGTGCTGCCTTGCAGGATGATTTCTGGCTCGGCTACACCAATTGAGTCGACTCGCGCGCGAATGATTTCGACTGCGACATCCAAACCAGCCTGGTCAAATTCGCCATCTGGTTGCAAAGTAACCGATGCCCCACCCTGCAAGTCAAGACCCAGAGCCGGGGTGTTGCCCGCAACCAAATTCGCGATCAAACCAGTCGCAACGACCAGTATCAAAAGTATCAACGAAATGATCTGGCGACGTCTATTCATCTGCGTTCAAACAATCTCAATTTGGATGACTTACGCAAAATTACTGTTCAGGCTTTTGCTCGGCAGAAATTTTTCTCGCGACCATACCTTTGGACACGCGAATTTCGACACCTTTTTCGACACCTTTTTCGACACCTTTGGCAATTTCAAGCCAAATAAACTCATCCTCGATCGCAGAGACAAAGCCGTAAATACCCGAGTTGAGCACTACCTCATCTTCTACGGCGATGCTCTTTTGCAAGTTTGCAGTTTCTTTTTGGCGCTTGCGTTGCGGGCGCAACAACAAAAAATACATCGCTGCAAAAATCAATACCAGCGGCAGAAAACTCAAGATCGGATTCGCGGCGGGCTTTTCAGCCGCGGCGCCAACGAGGTTTAAAAAAGTGGTCGAAAACAACGAATTGAAAGTTAAAGACATAGCATGCAAGTCTAGGGGTTACAACTTCTCGTCGGCAGTGTCTGCCCAGACAGCCAATACAGACTTTCGCAGGCTGGCGAACTCACCCTTGACGATGGCGTCGCGCATTTGTTGCATCAGGTTCAAAGTAAATGCGATGTTATGCATTGAAACAAGCCGTGCCGCTGTGGGTTCATTGACCTGGAAAAGATGTCGAATATAGCCCCTCGTATGTCGTTGACACACCAAGCAATTGCACCGCACATCGATCGGGTCTTGACTGGTCGAAAACTCTGCGCGCGTGATGTTCAACTTTCCACTCGAAGTAAGCGCGGTTCCGTGTCTTCCGATGCGAGTTTGCATCACGCAGTCGAATTGATCGACGCCCAAATTGACGGCCTCAACCAATGACGCCGGGTCGCCGACACCCATTAAATATCGCGGACGGTCGCGAGGTAGATGCTCGATTGCCGCGGTCAATGCAACCAACATTTCTTCGCGAGTCTCGCCAACCGAAAGTCCGCCAATTCCATAGCCGTCAAAATCCAAATCAGCGGTGATCTTGGCACTCTCTCGGCGAAGATCAGGGTCGATGCCACCCTGCACGATGCCGAACAAACTTTGGTCGTCACGAGCATGCGTCGCCTTCGCACGCTTGGCCCAACTTGAAGTTCGTTTCAGTGCCAGTTTGATCACCTCATCGGTCGAAGGCAAAGCCGCGCAGACATCCAACACCATTTGAATGTCTGCACCAATTAGTTGTTGAGTCTGGACAGCCGACTCTGGCGTGAAGCGATGCAACGAACCGTCATAGGTCGAACGAAACGAAACACCATCGTCGTCAACATCTGGATTCAACGAAAAAACTTGAAACCCACCGGAATCAGTCAGAGTCAAACCCTTCCATCCCGAAAACGCGCCGAGTCCCCCAAAGTCGGCGACGACTTGCGCGCCGGGTCTCAACATCAAGTGATAGGTGTTGCCAAGCACAATTCGTGCACCCAGTTGTTCATAGTCTTGGGCGCTCAAATG
>SYNW01000004.1 GCA_005805045.1 Actinomycetota bacterium | reverse complement strand
GGCGGTTCGGCTGGTTCTGCGCTTGCCAACCGATTGAGCGCCGATTCAAGCAAGAGTGTCCTTGTTCTTGAGGCTGGTCGGCCAGATTATTGGTGGGATGTTTTTATTCACATGCCTGCCGCATTGACATTTCCGATTGGCAGCCGGTTTTATGACTGGCTCTACGTCTCGGAGCCCGAACCGCACATGAACAATCGCCGAGTGACGCAGGGTAGAGGCAAAGTTTTGGGCGGCTCGTCAAGTATCAACGGAATGATCTTTCAGCGGGGCAATCCGCTTGACTATCAACGCTGGGCAGGTGACCCCGGTATGTCGACTTGGGACTATGCACACTGTCTGCCGTACTTCAAGCGTCTTGAAAATTGTTTGGCCGCACCGAGTGACGATCAGTTTCGCGGGCATGACGGACCACTCGTGCAAGAACGCGGCCCAATTAAGAATCCGTTGTTTGGTGCGTTTTTTGAGGCGATACAGCAGGCGGGTCACGAGTTAACAGCCGATGTGAACGGATACAAGCAAGAAGGCTTCGCCGCATTCGATCGAAATCTGCGCCGCGGTCGCAGACTTAGTGCTGCGCGGGCGTATTTGCATCCGGTGATGCATCGAAAAAATTTGACGGTGAAGTGTCGAGCACTGGTCACGAAGTTGATTATCGAAGACAAAAAAGTGACCGGCGTCAATTTCGAATTACCGTTTGGTCGCAAGCGCACGGTTATGGCAAAAGAAGTAATTCTTTGTGGCGGTGCATTTAATTCGCCACAGTTGTTGCAAGTTTCGGGCATCGGAGATGGCGAGCATCTGAAAAAAGTTGGCGTTGAGCCGATGCATCATTTACCCGGTGTCGGTGCAAACTTGCAAGACCACCTTGAGGTCTATGTGCAGCATTCGTGCAGTCAACCCGTGTCGTTGAACCCGATGTTGAAAATGCATTATCGCCCGTTCATTGGTTTGCTCTGGTTGTTTCGACGCGGGGCTGGGGCTTCAAATCATTTTGAAGGCGGAGGTTTCATTCGTGGCAACGACTCGTTTAAGTATCCGAACTTGATGTTCCACTTTTTGCCGATCGCGGTGCGCTACGACGGCACGGCACCCGCGGGAGGTCATGGTTATCAGGTGCATATTGGTCCGATGTATTCGAATTCGCGAGGCAGCGTAAAAATTAAATCGCCTGATGTGCGCGTGAAGCCAGAGTTGCGTCTCAACTATTTGTCAACGCCCGAAGATCGCCAAGAGTGGGTCGAGGCGATTGCGGCGGCACGAAAAATTTTGTCGCAGCCAGCCTTCAAAGATTTTGATGGTGGCGAGATTTCGCCTGGCCCGGAGTGCCAAACCGATTCACAAGTTCTCGAATGGGTTCGGCGTGATGGCGAGACGGCATATCATCCCTCGTGCACCTGCAAAATGGGGGTCGACGAGATGGCGGTTGTTGATCCATTGACCATGCGTGTGCATGGCATGGGTGGCTTACGAATCGTCGATTCTTCGGTGATGCCATATGTGACTAACGGCAACATCTACGCCCCGACGATGATGATTGCCGAAAAAGCCGCCGACATAATTCTCGGTGTCGAGCCGATGAAACCTGAGAGCGTTCATTACTTCAGCCACTCAAACTGATAGCGTTCAAACCGTTGTGCTGAGCAGCCAATTGAAGATAATTTTGCACTAGTAATGGAGAAAAAGTGAGCAACGAAGAATTTCAAGATATTGATCTCGCTAAATTATCGGACGAAGATCTAACCGCACAGATGCACGACGACCTTTACGACGGTCTTGGTCCAGAAATTATCGAAGGCACGACGATTTTGCTCGACCGCGGTTGGTCGGCGACGAAAGTTCTAGAAACCGCCCTCGTCGAGGGCATGCGTATTGTCGGCATCGACTTTCGCGACGGCATTTTGTTTGTGCCAGAAGTTTTGCTATCAGCCAACGCGATGAAGGGTGGCATGGCGATTTTGCGCCCGCTGCTGGCCGAAACCGGTGCCGAGTCGGTGGGCAAAGTCGTAATTGGCACCGTCAAAGGCGACATCCACGACATCGGCAAAAACCTAGTAGCGATGATGATGGAAGGTGCTGGTTTCGAAGTTATTGACCTTGGCATCAACACGGATGTCAACAAATATCTGGCCGCGCTCGAAGAGCACAAGCCAGACATTCTTGGTATGTCGGCGCTGTTGACGACGACGATGCCCTACATGAAAGTCGTGGTCGACACGATGAAAGAAAAAGGCATTCGCGACAAATACATCATCTTGGTTGGCGGGGCGCCATTGAACGAAGAATTCAGCGTTGCGGTTGGCGCAGACGCTTATTGTCGCGACGCTGCCGTGGCCTCAGAAACCGCCAAGCAACTCGTGGGTGCACGTCGCCTGCGCAACGCCGAACCCCCTGGCCCTTCAGTCGCCTGAAAGTAGACAAGCGATGTCGTCCGACACGCGACCATTGGTTATTGCGTGTGGGGCTCTCGTCAGTGAACTTCGCGCGGTGCTGGTTGCATCGGGCATCGAAGATTCGGTTGAAGTGAGATACCTCCCGGCAAACTTGCACAATCGACCAGAGAAAATTGCACCACAAGTCGCAGAATTGTTGGCGCAAGAATCTGGGCGCCGAATTTTTGTCGCCTATGCCGATTGCGGCACCGGTGGGCACTTGGATTTGGTGCTGGAAAAATATCCAAAGGTACAGCGTCTGCCTGGGGCGCATTGTTACGAATTTTTTGCAGGGGCTGATGTATTCATGGCAGCACACGACGAAGAGCCCGGCACTTTTTATTTGACGGACTTTTTGGCCAAGCATTTTGAGGCGTTGGTTTGGCAGGGTCTCGGGCTCGACGAGCACCCCGAACTGCGTGACACGTATTTCGGCAACTATCGGCGGGTGGTGCTTTTCTCACAAACGAACAATCCTGAAATAGTTGTTGCGGGTCGGGCTGCTGCGCAAAAGTTGGGTTTAGAATTTGATCACCGACATGTCGGTCTAGAAAAATTCGCGAACTCGGTGCCGGTTTCATTTCTGAAACAATCCGACAAGCAATAGTTGCAATGATAAGTTGAGGGAGACGAGCAAGTGCCACGCGGAAGCAATGAGGTGATCGTGATCATGTGGCGCGACATACCCGCGCAAGTGAACGCCCAAATGGGTCGTGAGCGCAAGCAAGTGCAACTGGACGAAAAGTTTCAGCGGGCGATCGATCGCGCCAAGCGCAAGGCTCATATTTACACTGCTGAAGAGGATATTGCCCAGTGGCGTCGCGTGAGTTTGCCGCTAGTCGGCGAAATGGCAGAGGCTGCTCAGCGCGAAGCCGATCGCCTGGACAACGAGTACTCTCGTGAACGCCTCGGCAAACTCGCATTTGCGGGCGGGTTTGAAGCTGACGTAAAAAATGATGACTTCACTAATCAACAGCTTCTAGACCTTGAAGAACTAGAAGAAAACGAATAATCAATTGAAGAGGAAAGATTGAAATGACCGACACAGTAATTTCATCAGCGACCAAAGAAGTAGTTATCGGCTTTGGTCGCCCGTTCGTGATGATCGGCGAGCGAATCAACCCGACAGGTCGCAAGCTGTTGGCGGCAGAAATGAAAGAAGGCAACTTCAGTCGAGTTGAAGCGGATGCTTTGGCGCAAGTGCTAGCTGGCGCGCACATGCTCGACGTCAATGCGGGTATTCCCTTGGCGGACGAGCCGGCACTTTTGGCTCGAGCGATAAAATTAGTGCAATCAATAACTGATGTGCCGTTGTCGATTGATTCGTCGATTATTGAGGCTCTTGAAGCGGGACTTGCGGTGTATCAGGGCAAACCCTTGGTCAACTCTGTAACTGGTGAAGACGCAAACCTCGAGCGCGTTCTGCCGCTTGTCGCAAAATATGGCGCGGCTGTCGTGGCGATTTCAAATGACGAGACTGGTATCAGCATGGATCCCGATGAACGGTTCGCAGTAGCCAAAAAAATTGTGCAACGCGCAGCCGACCACGGCATTCCGGCGAGCGATGTCGTAGTTGACCCACTCGTAATGCCGATCGGTGCGATGGGGGACGCTGGTCGCACGGCGTTCAAAATTATCCGTCGATTGCGCGAAGAATTGAAAGTCAACACGACCTGTGGCGCATCGAACGTCAGTTTCGGTATTCCCGCGCGCAACAACATCACAGGCACATTTTTGGCGATGGCGATTGGTGCGGGTATGACTTCGGCGATCATGAACCCTCTTCATGCGGAAGTCAAAACATTGGTGATGGCCGCCGATGTGCTCGTGGGGAACGATGAAAACTGCTCGGCATGGATTCGAGCCAACCGTGACCCGAATGAAGTGAATGCAGAGCGAGCTGCGCGCAATAGCCGCGGCCGACGCAGAACCGAATAACGCATTTCATGGAGCGTCATGTCGTCTTCACCCCGTCGGGGTTGGACGGCATCGTTGAAGATGGTGTAACAGTTCTCGAAGCGGCTCGCCAACTCGGCGCCGATATCGATTCGGTTTGTGGTGGTCGCGGTATCTGTGGTCGATGTCAGATAACGCCGTCAACGGGTTCGTTCGCCAAGTGGGGAATAAATGCAACAAAAGACTCGCTGTCGGGGCTTGCAGAAACTGAAACAAATTATCGCGCCAAGCGGGCACTCGTGCCGGGCAATCGTTTGGGTTGTGCGGCGAGAATTTGCGGAGATGTCGTCATCGACGTACCCGCAATCAGTCAGGTGCACAAACAAATCGTGCGCAAAGATCTGGACCTTGATCCGATAACTGTTGATCCGAGTTTTAGTTTGTTTTATTTGACGGTTCCTGAAGCGCAACTTGGTGACTCGGTGAGCGCTGCTGAT
>SYNW01000036.1 GCA_005805045.1 Actinomycetota bacterium | reverse complement strand
GAAACTGCGACCCTTGGCGAACTTCGCAAGTCGTGTCTCGCCTGCTTGGCTCGCATCTGGCTGCCAAACGATTTCCCCCCGCTGCGTCACGCTCTATAAACTAATCACTGTGAATTGGGATGTGTTTATTACATGTGCGGTGACGGGTGCTGGTGACACGACGGGCAAGAGCGACAAAGTTCCAGTAACACCAAAGCAGATTGCGGACTCGGCGCTTGATGCCGCCAAGGCTGGTGCCGCCATCGTGCACATTCACGTGCGCGACCCGCGCACTGGCAAGGGCACCCGCGATGTCGAACTTTATGCCGAGGTTGTCGACCGCATCAGATCGTCGAACACCGACGTCGTTTTGAACCTGACCGCAGGCATGGGCGGCGACATGGTGCTGGGTGGCGACGAAAAAGTTCTACCACTTGACGAAATTGGTACCGATATGGTCGGCGCAACCGAACGCCTCGCGCATGTCGCACGCCTGCTGCCAGAAATTTGCACACTCGATTGTGGCACGATGAACTTCTCTTCGGGTGGCGACTACATCATGGTCAACACACCAAGTGTGTTGCGCACAATGGCCAAGCAAGTTCAAAAACTCGGCGTTCGCGCCGAACTCGAAGTTTTCGACACTGGTCACCTAGTAATGGTCAAAGATTTAATCGCCGAAGGCTTGCTTGATGACCCGATCATGATTCAACTGTGCATGGGCATTGCTTATGGCGCGCCGGATGATCCGTCGACATTTATGGCGATGGTCAATCAAATTCCACCAGGTGCGATTTTCTCCGCCTTTTCGATTAGTCGCATGCAGTTGCCATTCGTGGCGATGGCCGCGCTCGCCGGTGGCAACGTACGAGTTGGGCTTGAAGACAACATTTATCTCTCGCGCGGCGAAATGGCGTCGAACGCAGATCTTGTTGGACGCGCCGTCAAGATTCTTGAAAACATGAACGTCAATGTGATCGGCCCGCGGGACGTTCGCAAAAAACTTCAACTCACGAAACACTCGTGACTCTCAGCAAGCCGTTGCGCACGGTCGGCCTATTGGGCGGCGGAGTAATCGGCGGAGGTTGGGCTGCGCGGTTCGTCATCAACGGCATCGATGTAAAAATTTATGATGTCGACCCGCAGGCCGAGCGAAAAATTGGCGAGGTCATGGCAAACGCCCGACGTGCATACGGCAAACTGACACTCGCTCCTCTGCCAAGCGAAGGCACAATCACTTTCGTCGCGACACCTGAACTTGCCGTCACCGATGTTGATTTTGTTCAGGAAAGCGCCCCAGAACGCGTCGAGTTGAAGCAAGAGCTTTTCGCCCGAGCCAGTCGGGCTGCGCGACCCGACACTGTTTTTGGATCCTCAACTTCTGGCATTTTGCCGACGCAGTTGCAGCGCGACATGGTCAACCCTGAACGGCTCGTGGTTGGTCACCCGTTCAATCCGGTTTATTTGTTGCCACTCGTTGAGATCTGTGGTGGAGACAAGACATCAATCCAGGCCCGAGAACGCGCACGAGAGGTCTACGAATCAATCGGCATGCGTCCCTTGATGTTGCAAAAAGAGATTGACGGCTTCATCGCCGATCGCCTGATGGAGTCAATGTGGCGCGAAGCACTGTGGCTGATCAATGACGGCGTAGCAACCGCCGAAGAAATTGACGACGCGATTCGATTCGGCGCAGGTCTGCGCTGGTCGTTCATGGGCACTTTCCTGGTTTATCGCATCGCCGGTGGCGAGGCCGGCATGCGACATTTCATGGCACAGTTCGGGCCGACACTCAAATGGCCATGGACAAAACTGATGGATGTGCCCGAACTCGACGATGTCTTGCTCGAAAAGATCGTCTCGCAATCAGACGCTCAGGCAGGCACCAAATCAATTCGCGAACTCGAAAAACTGCGCGACGACTGTTTGGTCGCCGTAATGCAAGGTCTCAAGTCAGTCGACTTTGGTGCTGGTGAAGTGCTGGCAAAATACGAAAACAAACTATTCAGTGGCGCAACACCCGCGCCCCCAAAGATTGATCAACCGATCGAAGTGCAGCGAAGATTGATCACCAGCGATTGGGCAGATTACAACGGACACACCAACGACAGTCGTTACATGCAACTCTCAAGCGAGGCGCTTGATGCGTTTTTCAGGTCGGTTGGTTTCAACTCTGACTATCTGGCCACGGGTCGATCGTTCTACACCCTCGAAAGCCATATTCGCTATATCAACGAAAGCAAGGTTGGCGACGAAATAGTGGTGACGGCTCAGGTGATCTCGCTAGATGAAAAGAAAGTACACCTGCATTCGGTAATGTCAAAAACTGACGGCACGGTCGTAGCAACGGCTGAACATATCTACTTGCATGTCGACACCAAACTCAAAAAGAGCTCCCCTATCGGCGAAGAACTATTGAAGCGCCTCAAGCCAATTGCCGACGCCCACGCCAAACTTGCCAAGCCAGATGGTGTCGGCAGATTTGTTGGTCAGAGCGTTAAATGATCCTTAAAGTTGAGCCGCTCAAACCAGGTGAGGTTGTGCCAGCACCGCTAGACATTTATAGGTGCAGCGTTGTCGCCGAATGGGTTGATTACAACAATCACATGACCGAAGCGGCGTATCTCACTGCATTCGGTTGGGCGTCGGATGTTTT
>SYNW01000158.1 GCA_005805045.1 Actinomycetota bacterium | reverse complement strand
TCGGAAATGTTCGGATACAGTACAGACCTGCGTTCTCGCACTCAAGGGCGTGCGACTTACACGATGCAGTTTCATTCGTATCAGCAAGTGCCCGAAGCAATATCAACCGAAATCATCAAGCGCGTGCGCGGCGAATAACCGAGCAGGCCAAAGTCTTAACAGTAACCAGCGATAACAGGAGATAAGAACCATGAGCAAAGCGAAATTCGAGCGCGTCAAGCCACACGTAAACATCGGAACGATGGGCCATATTGACCACGGCAAAACAACTCTGACTGCAGCAATTTCAAAGACGCTCGCCAGCAAGGGACTTGCCGAGTACACGCCTTTCGATCAAATCGACAAGGCTCCTGAAGAAAAAGCACGTGGTATTACGATTTCGATCGCCCATATCGAATACAACACCGAGAAGCGTCACTACGCCCACGTAGACATGCCAGGTCACGCTGACTACATCAAGAATATGATCACCGGCGCCGCACAGGTGGACGGTGCGATCTTGGTGGTGGCGGCAACCGATGGTCCGATGCCACAAACTCGCGAACACGTTCTGCTTGCGAAGCAAGTTGGTGTGCCATACATCGTTGTTGCACTTAACAAGTCAGACATGGTTGACGACAAAGAAATGCTTCAACTTGTCGAAGATGAAGTTCGCGATTTGCTGACATCATATGAGTTTGACGGCAAGAACTGCCCGGTCGTACGCGTGTCGGCACTCAAGGCACTTGAAGGTGACGCTGCTTGGGCCGAAAAAATCATGGAACTGATGACCGCATGCGACAATTCAATTCCGGAGCCGAAGCGTGAACTTGAAAAGCCGTTCTTGATGCCAATTGAAGACGTGTTCACGATCACTGGTCGCGGCACCGTAGTAACCGGCAAAGTTGAGCAAGGCAAAGTGCACACAGGTGACGAAATTGAAATCGTTGGTTTGCGTGATACTCAAAAGACCGTTTGCACGGGTGTAGAAATGTTCCGCAAGTTGCTCGACGAAGGTCAAGCAGGCGACAACATTGGTGCGCTTTTGCGCGGTACCAAAAAAGAAGAAGTTGAGCGAGGTCAAGTACTTTGTGCGCCAGGTTCAATTACTCCGCACACGAACTTCGAAGGCCAGGTCTATGTTTTGAAGAAAGAAGAAGGTGGACGCCATAAGCCTTTCTTCAACAACTACCGACCACAGTTCTTCTTTAGAACAACCGACGTAACCGGCACTGTTGAATTGCCAAAGGGCACCGAGATGGTTATGCCTGGCGACAACGTAACGATGACGGTTGAACTTGGCAAGGCAATTGCGATGGACGAGGGTCTTCGCTTTGCGATTCGTGAAGGTGGTCGCACGGTCGGCGCCGGACGAGTAACGAAGATCATCAAGTAGATCGCCCAGAACCGGTCAACGCTGATGGCACAAAGCATTCGAATCCGTCTGAAGGCGTTTGATCATCAAAACATTGACGATTCTGCAAAGAAAATCGTCGAAACGGTGACTCGTACGAGTGCAACGGTGCGTGGTCCGATTCCTCTGCCGACAGACAAGCATCGGTTTACGGTAATTCGCAGCCCGCACGTCGACAAAGATTCGCGCGAGCATTTCGAGATGCGAATTCACAAGCGCTTGATTGACATCATTGACCCGAATGCCAAGACGATCGATAGTTTGCAACGTTTAGAGTTGCCTGCTGGCGTTGATATTGAAATCAAGATTCAAAACGCCTAAGAAATCGGTAAGTTTCGTCACAATGACGAGTGTTCGTGTTTCTCGAGGTGTAGAAATAATTTATGAGCGATTTTGATGTGAACTCAACACAGTTGCCGCCGCCGCAGTTGCCTGCGGAATTTGAGAAGCCGTCGCAGAATCATGATGAAGTAGGTAGAACGCCACGTCGGCGTTTCGGAATAGTGGTTGCTGCTGCCGTGTTTGGTTTGTTCGGCGGGATAATCGGTACTTATGTCGCCCAAGAAGCAAATCTCGTAGATTTAAATGACCCAGAATTGACGACGCAGGTAACTTCGGCGCCGATCGTTGTCGCAGACAATGAAGTCGCAATTGGTGATTCGTTGATCGCAAAAGTCGCCGAGCGTTTGGCAAATAGCGTCGTCACGATTTCAACCACGATTGGCGATGAACAAGGCGGCGGGCGCGGTGTCGGAACCGGCGTCGTGTTGACATCAGACGGCGAAATTTTGACGAACGCCCACGTTGTCGAGGATGCTGCTGATGTCGTGGTTCGTTTCGCGGGTGAAACTGAGCCGCGAGTGGCGAAAATTTTGGCAACCGATATGGGTAATGATCTCGCACTCATCAAGGTTGACGTAACTGGTCTCGTTGCGGCGACATTTGCCAAGCCAGGCAGCGTGAAAATCGGTGACACGGTCGTCGCAATCGGCTATGCACTAGCGCTGGATGGTGGACCGACAGTAACCTCGGGCATCGTCTCGGCTTTGAAGCGAACGATCGAAACTGACTCGGGCGCGCTAAATAGTCTGATTCAAACTGACGCCGCAATTTCTTCGGGCAACTCGGGCGGGCCATTGGTCAATCTCAAGGGCGAAGTTGTGGGTATCAACACCGCGGTCGCGCGAGGTGATTATGAATCAGCCGCAAACAACATTGGTTTTTCAATTTCAGTGGATGAAGTTTTGATCGTGATTGATCAGTTGCGTGACCAAGCAAACGGCGTTGTGCGCAAAGATGGATTTTTGGGTGTTGGGTTGGCGGCTCGCGAAGATGGTGGGCAAGGTGCGATCATCACCAATGTGCAACCGGGTTCGCCAGCAGACAAAGCCGGCATCTTGGTTGACGACGTGGTTTTGGCCGTTGATGGCGAACCGATTGATGGCCAAGCTGGTTTGGTGGCGGCAATTCGTGATGCGGTGCCTGGCCAGAC
>SYNW01000035.1 GCA_005805045.1 Actinomycetota bacterium | reverse complement strand
CAAACTGCGATGCCTGACTTGCGCCGCACCGCACCAAAAATCGCCGCGTTGTCGCCCTCGGTGCCACCACTTGTGAACACAACTTCGCCAACCTTGCAACCCAACGCCTCGGCAACATCATCCCGCGCCTCGTCAATCGCCTTGCGCGCAATTCTCGAAAACCGGTGTGACCCCGACGGATTGGCATAAATACCGCTCATATACGGTGTCATCGCCTCGATCGCCTCTTGGCGCATCGGCGTGCTCGCAGCGTGATCTAGATAAATAAAATCAGCAATTGTCTCGTTGATCGAAGCATTATTTTTACGAATCGCCACAGAACTACAGGCTAACTACACTCACATAGCGATGAGCATGATCAAAGTTTCAATTGAAATCGACGCCAACCCCGAAAAGGTCTGGCAAATTGTTGAGCCTATTGAAAGGCACGTTGATTGGATGCATGATGCCGTCGCAATTCACTTCACCTCTGATCAAAAGCGCGGGGTCGGCACGACATTTCTTTGCGAAACCAAGGTCGGCCCGATTCACCTGACCGACAAAATGGAAATCACGCAATGGGTGCCAGGCCAAGCAATGGGCGTAAAACACATCGGCATCGTCACTGGTAACGGCGTGTTCACCCTCGAGCCCCTAAATAGTGGCGCACGCACGCTTTTTAAATGGGAGGAAGAACTCGTCTTCCCGTGGTTTCTTGGCGGGCCACTTGGCGCGTTTATCGGCGGCAAAGTAGTTTTACGCCAAATCTGGAAGCGCAACTTGCGCAGCCTCGCAGCACTCTGCAAAAACTAATTAAATCGCACGCAAAAACGCGGTTGCACCTGCCGCCAGCACCACGACGACAATCAACGGTGCACGACGCCACGCGGCAATGACAGCAACCACAAAACCCGCAACCCGTGCATCAACCACCAGGCTCTGACCGACCGAAAAAGTATCCTTCAACACGAGCGCCGACAACAACGCCGCGGGTATCAATCCAAGACAGCGATCGAAAACTTTTGGCAACTGTCGCGAACCCAATACGACAAGACCGAACATCTTCAAGAAATACGCGCTAATTGCGAGCGCAATAATCATCAGCCACAAATTCGTCGGTGCTTCATTGATCATTGCGCACCCCAACCAACACGGCCAGCGCCGCTATCAAAATCGGCACACCAATCGGCAAAAACGAGATCGAGACCAAACACAGCACGCCACCCAGCGCCGATGCCTGACGACCCAACTTTGAACGCAAATGTGGCACGAGCATCACAATGAACGCCGCTGGAAACGCGATGTCTAATCCAAATTTTTGTGGATCAATCGCAGTGCCAGCCAACGCGCCGATCAGCGTGCCGAGATTCCAAAAAGTGAACAAGCCGATGCCGGTCGTCCAGAACGCGACCTTGCGAAATCTTGGCGACGATTCGGCAAGTGCAAGAGCCGTAGTTTCGTCGATCACAAAATGTGCGGCAAATAATCGACGTGGCAAATTGCCGGCCATCGACTTTGCCGACGACGAGAGCGCCAAACCATAAACCATGTTGCGAGCAGCCAGCAACACGGCGCCACCATAAGCCGCGAGCATCGAACCGCCGGCACCGACGACGCTCATCGCCGAAAATTGCGAAGCACCGGTGAACACAAACAGCGACAACGCACATGTTTGCCACACGCTGGCACCTGCGCTAACCGAAGCCACACCAAACGACAACGCAAAAATACCGACGGCACCGCCAAGAGCCAAACTTGAAACTACAACTCGCCGCAACTCTGTCACTACAAAATGCCAGCCAACATTTCGTCGGCGCAACTCCATGGGTCACGCGACCGCGCCAACATCTCGTTTTGAATTTCTTCCCACCGTGCGCCCGTGCAAATCTCGCGAGCACGATGTTCGAGACGGCGCTCGATAATCGCCCGCAGTTCATTGCGCAACCGCTGCTCGCGTCGCTTTGCCAGCGAGCCATCACTAGTTGAATGCTCACGATGAGCCGTGATCGCTTGCCACAACTCGACAGCGCCTTCACCCGTCGTACCTACAGTGCGCACGATCATCGGCCGCCACGCGACTGAGGCGATGTCTGAAAGTTCAAGCATCTGCTCGAGATCACGCTGGGTTTGATCTGCCCCTGGTCGGTCAGATTTGTTGATCACAAACACATCGGCGATTTCAAGCAATCCTGCCTTGTTGGCTTGCACCGAGTCGCCCCAACCCGGATTGACGACCACGACGACGGTGTCGGCATTGCGCGCGATCTCAACTTCAACCTGACCCACACCAACCGTCTCAACCAGAGTGCACGGCGAACCAACTGCATCGAGCAGTCGCACGGCCTCGCTCGTGGCCAAACTCAATCCACCCAGGTGACCGCGGGTCGCCATGCTGCGAATGAATACACCCGCATCAGTGGCGTGGCTTTGCATCCGAATTCGATCACCCAAAATTGCACCACCCGTGAACGGCGACGACGGGTCAATTGCCAGCACCGAAACTTCTTGAGCCTTCGAACGCAAGTGACCAATCAAAGTTGAAGTCAAAGTGCTCTTGCCTGCACCCGGCGCGCCGGTAATGCCGACAATATAACCGTCACCAACTTTTGGATAAGCCAATCGCCCGATATTTCGCGCGTCGTCACCGCCGCGCTCGATCAGCGAAAGCAATCGTGCGAGGGCTGCGCGATCACCGGCGCAGGCATCCTTGAATAATTCTGCAGTGTCGGTTGAACGCGAGTTCATTTATACCGCGACGACCTCAGTGATGCCGTCAATGCGATCACGCATAATTCGCTCGATGCCGGCTTTCAGGGTTTGATCTGATGCGGGGCACGTGCCACACGCGCCGGTAAGCGTCACGCTGACGATGCCGGTCGCTTCATCAACTTCGCGCAAAATGATGTCGCCGCCGTCAGCCTGCAAGGCCGGGCGAATAACCTCGATTGTTTCTTCAACTTGTGTACGAATTGACACTTAATCATCCTGCCTAGTTTTATTTCCTGAACCCTCTACGATACGAGGGTGCTTGCTCACCAAGGTGGTTGGGATGAAATTCTCTTGGTTGTTGGACCAATTATCGTGATAATCGGGGTGTTGTGGCGGGCAACACGACGCGCAAAACACGAGTCAAACGCGAGTCACGTCAGCACCAAGACCACTGAGTCGTCCGACTAAATCGTCATAGCCACGATCGATGTGGTGAATCTCGCTGATCACGGTTTCACCGTGCGCCGCCAAGCCAGCAACAACCAGTGCAGCCCCGGCGCGAATATCTGGCGCGGTGACCGCAGCCCCAATCAAATGATCCACGCCTTTTATAACGGCATGATGACCATCAATCCGAATGTCGGCGCCAAGTTTGCACAACTCTTCGATGTATCTGAACCGACCCGGAAACAAATTTTCAGTGACGATGCCAATACCGTTTGAAACCGAATTCATCGCCACGAGCAAAGGTTTGTAGTCGGTCGCGATACCCGGGTAAGGCAACGTCGCAAAATCAGTCGCCGAAAGTCGCTCAGGCGCGATCACGCGCAAACCGTCCCGCTGCGGATAGATCGATACGCCCATCTGCGTATATTTATTGATCACCATTTCCATATGTTCGGGGCGAGCACCACGCACCTGCACATCGCCACCGGCGATCGCCACGGCTGCAATGTAAGTCGCCGCCTGCACACGATCGTTGATCACCGCGTGGCGCACACCCCGCAACGATCCTTTTTTTGAACCATGGATCACCAATCGTGAGGT
>SYNW01000157.1 GCA_005805045.1 Actinomycetota bacterium | reverse complement strand
CCGTGTAAGCGTCGTGTCGGTGATGGCGGTGAACAACGAGGTCGGCAGCATTTCGCCATTGCGACAAGTTGCCAAGATCGTGCGTGCACAAGCACCAGACGCCGTGCTGCACACCGATGCGGTGCAGGCGACTTGTTGGCAAGACTTGCGTGAGATTTCAAAACTCGTGGATGTGCTCTCCATTTCGGCTCACAAGTTCGGCGGGCCAAAAGGTATGGGCATCACGATGCAGCGGCTCGGCTTAGAAATTGATCCGCTGATTGTGGGTGGCGGGCAAGAGCGCGATCGACGAAGTGGCACGCACAATGTCGCGGGCATTATGGCCACGGCAGCGGCGTTGCGCGCGACTGATACGACGCGCGAAGCCGAAGTAGCGCGCGTCACAAAATTGCGCGACGCATTGATTGATGGCGTGATGAGCGAAGTTGACGACGTTCTCGAAACTGTGCCGCACGACAAACGCGTCGCTGGTATTGCACATATGTGCATTGGCGGTTGCGAAAGTGAGTCGGTGCTTTATCTGCTTGACGAGGCAATGATTTGCGCGTCGGCGGCGAGTGCTTGCGCCAGTGGGGCGATGGAGCCGTCGCATGTTCTGTCGGCGATGGGTGTTGACAAGAAATATTCAGCGGGGGCTTTGCGTATGAGCCTTGGTCACACGACGACCGAGCGCGAGATTGATCGTGCAATTGATGCTTTGATCGGGGTTGTTCGGCAGTTGCGACGCAATAAAGTTAAAGCCTGATGAAAGTTCTCGTGGCGATGTCTGGTGGCGTTGATTCGTCGGTGGCCGCGGCTGAACTTATCGATCAAGGTCATGAAGTTGTGGGTGTGACGATGCGTCTGTGGGGTGGCGAGAGCGACACAGGGTGTTGTTCGGTCTCAGATGTAGACGACGCGCGCCGAGTGGCGCAACAACTCGGTATCGATCACTTGGTGTTCAATTTTTCTGACGACTTCAACAAACATGTCGTCGCACCGTACGTGCAGGCCCATGTCGACGGCATTACGCCAAACCCGTGCATCGAGTGCAACCGGCATTTGAAGTTTGATCGTTTGAGCGAGCGAGCGCGGGTTTTGGGTTTTGATGCCGTGGCGACTGGTCATCATGCGCAAGTCTCGCGGGATGACCGCGGAGTCTTTCGTTTGACGCGTGGTCATGACGAACTAAAAGATCAGAGTTACGTCGTTTATATGCTCGACCAAGCTGAGTTGGCGTTCACCATGTTTCCGGTCGGGCATCTGACAAAGGTGCAGGTGCGAGAGCGAGCGGTTGCGCTTGGCTTGCGTACGGCGACCAAACCAGACAGCCAAGATGTTTGTTTCATTTCACGCACAGGTGGCCGCGAGACTTTCTTGGGCGATCGCATCGAGTTTCGCAAGGCATCTGTGGTTACCAGCGACGGTGCGACCGCCGGCACAGTTGAAGCGCTTGAACTCGTGACGATTGGTCAGCGCAAAGGTTTGGGTTTGCCAGGTGGCGGACCAAAACAGTTTGTAGTCGATGTTGACACTCCAAATGCCCGTGTCATGATTGGTAGCGAAGATCAACTGTTGCGCACGGGTCTAGCGGTGAGCAATGTGATGTGGGCGAACGTGGCGCCGGTCGTTGGTAAAAAAGTTCTGGTGCAATGCAGTGCGCATGGTGCCGCGGTCAGTGCGACCGTTGAGCGTGTTGATGGCGCTGGCGTGACAGATAGTTTGGGCGGTTTGGTACTGCGATTTGACGTCGCGCAACGACGTATCGCCCCCGGACAGAGCATTGTTTGCTACGACATGACAAATAGTTTTGTGCTCGGTGGTGGCACCGCCGAGGCAGTTGATCCGGCAACGAACTAAATTTTTTATTTTGCGGCGCGCAGCACGGCGCCAGGACGTGAGGGTGCGATCAAGATTGATGAAGCGTGAATCGCGCTGACTGCTTTTAGGTGTTTGGCTGTCAGCGAAGTCAGCGAAACATCTTGGGGTTGTTTGAAACTTAGTTCGAGTGGCACACCCCAAGTGAGTGCAGTCAGGTCGGCGGCTTGCGTGTCACGCTTGGCTAGATGAATCTCGACGAGATCATGCTTGCGGATCATCAAGTTTGTGCCGAGCAAAGTTTCGTCGTGCACGACGAAGCCGGCGGGCACGAACACGAACCAACGGCGAGAGAGTTGGTGAATGCGTCGCGCAAAGAACCAGAAACCAAGCGCAGAAACCGCACCGCAGATAATGCCCAGCGGCAAATTCTCTGCGGCAATCAGCATTGGCGCGGCGAGAGTGGCAGTCAGCAGCAACATTGCGATCAGTAAAACTGGCGCAACGAGTGCAACGGGTGGCCGCAACAGGAATCTTTTCTCGTCACCATAAGCGCTGGCCTGGATGAACGTATTGCCCAGATCGGCATTGAAACTAATCAGCAGAATCGCCACGCTGATCGCCGCACAAATAATTTGTGACGTGTCGGTCGCACCAGTGACAGAAATATAGAGAAGCGTCGCAGTGATCACAGGTACCGCCATGCGCAACACGGTCAAGGTGGCCGGATGCAGGACAAAAACCGATAAAACGCTTGTTGCCCAAACTGCCCAGGCGAGGAGAGTTGCCACGTTTTGCACGCTTGCCGAGCGTCCAGAAACAAGTTCGCCAACGCCCGCGCCGATAAACGGCAGTATCGCGACCAAGATCCGCAGGACCCAAATGAACGACTTGTTGAGCACAAAGTAAGGCTAAGGGTGGGGCGAAGGCTCGCACACGACTTCGGTAAAGTTTCAGTGATGTCTGTGCCTGAGAAAATTCGTCAAACTGCCAGCGAGTTGCGTGCGGCTATCGCGCACCACAACGATTTGTATCATGGCAAAGATAGCCCAGAGATTTCGGATGCGGCATTCGACGAGATTTTGCGCAAACTTGTTGAGCTTGAAACAAAATATCCTGAAATTGTTGACGACGCATCACCGACACAGATCATCGGTGCAGGCACGACAACCTTCAACCCGGTGACTCATCGCGTGCCGATGACGAGTCTTGACAACGCGATGGATGTTGCTGAGTTGCAAGCTTGGGGCGAGCGCGCGGCCAAGGGTCTCAACAATGTTGCTATGCAATTTGCGTGTGAACTCAAGATCGACGGGCTTGCATTGAGCATTCGCTACGAAAACGGCGAACTTGTGCAGGCCGCGACGCGGGGTGACGGAAAGGTCGGCGAAGACGTCACGGCCAACGTGCGCACGATCGGGGTCATCCCCAAAAAATTGATTGCAAAGTCCGGGACAAAATTGCCGAGTGTGCTCGAGGTGCGCGGTGAGGTTTATATGTCGATTGCGGCGTTTGAAAAATTTCGTGATGCAAAGTTGCGTGAAAACGAAAAACGTGCACAGGGCGGCAAAAAACCCGAGAGTGTGCCGGCGAATCCGCGCAATGCTGGTGCCGGCAGTTTGCGCCAAAAAAATGCGCAGGTTACGGCAACTCGTGAACTTTCGTTTTGGGCGTATCAACTCGGCGAAGTTGTTGGTGCGCCGAATTTCGCGACGCATCTACAAGCACTTGAATTTTTGCGCTCGCTCGGCTTCCCGATCAATCCCGAGGTCAAGACGCTGAACTCGCTGACCGAGGTCGTCGAGTTCAGCCAGCATTGGGAGACCAACCGTCACGGCTTGAACTATGAAATCGATGGCGTGGTCGTCAAACTTGATGATTTAGCGCAACGCGAGCAACTGGGTTTCACATCGCGCGCTCCGCGCTGGGCGATTGCGGTGAAATTCGCGCCCGAAGAGCGCAATACGCTGCTCAAAGATATTTCGGTGTCGATTGGCCGCACGGGACGCGCCACACCATTTGCAGTACTTGAGCCCGTCATGCTGTCGGGTAGCACGGTTTCTATGGCGACACTGCACAATCGCGAACAGGTGCAATTGAAAGATGTGCGACCAGGTGACACGGTTGTCGTGCGCAAAGCGGGCGATGTGATACCCGAAGTTGTCGGGCCAGTTTTGGCTTTGCGACCAAAAAATTTAACGGCATGGAAGTTTCCGACGACATGTGTTTGTGACTTGAAATCAAAACTGGTGCAGGTCGAAGGCGAGTCGGACACGCGGTGCGTTGAGCCCGAATGCCCGTTTCAGCGTGACCAGCGGATCATTCACTTTGCATCACGCGGCGCAATGGATATTGAAGGTCTTGGCGAGAAAACTGTGTTTGCGTTGTCTGACAAAAACTTCGTCGCAGATATCGGAGATCTATATTCGTTGACCCTCGAAAAGTTGCTGCAACTCGATGGCTTTGCCGAGTTGAGCGCAAAAAACTTGTTGATGGCGATCGATGGTTCAAAATCGCGACCGCTGGCGAAGTTGCTGGTGGGTCTCGGCATAAAAAATCTCGGCCCTGCGGTAGCAGAGTCGTTGGCGCGACGATTTGGTTCGCTTGACGCGATCATTGCGGCGACGCCAGAACAACTGAGCGAGATTGATGGCGTTGGCGAAGTCATACCCAAAAAAATCACCGAGTGGTTTGCCGATAAAGCACACATGTCGATAATCAAAAAGTTTCGCGCAGCCGGAGTCGAGTTCGGCAACGTTACGGTCAGCACCGCACCACAAAATCTTGTCGGTAAAGCGATAGTCGTGACGGGCACGGTCGAGGGTTTCAGCCGTGAAGGTGCGCAAGAAGCGATCACTGGTCGCGGCGGTAAAAGCCCCGGCAGTGTGAGCGCGAAGACTTTCGCGTTGGTGGTTGGTGCCGAACCTGGCGCGAGCAAACTTTCGAAAGCCCAAGAACTGGGTATTCCGATTATTGAGGTGGCAGGTTTTTTGAAACTTCTTGAGACCGGCGAATTACCGGGTTAGTCCGTCACGAACTTCCAGGTGTAGACGCGCGACTTCTCGCGACCTTCGGTTATTTGCCAATATAAAACCTTGCCTTGGTGCTCGCCTTGAGTGAACTCTTCGATCACGGCGCCAACTTGTGGTTGAAAACTGATGATGAAGTTGCCTGGGTCAAAAACCGCAGTAGGTGGTAACTCGACTTGTGCGCCGGGTGTGGCTTGCTGGCCACTAGATGTAAGTTCGTCTAGTCGCGTGGTGGGTAGTTCGATCCCGTCGATAAACAAAACTGCTTCATAACCCTCGAAAAAGTCGACGATGATTTGTGACTGGCGTAAGACTCGGTCACCATCTGCAGGCGACATGCGTTCGACTGCAGATGGCAGTCCTGATTCGTCGCGACCAGTTTGCGACGAACGAAAACCAAAAACAATCATCACCAGACCAAGTGCGATGCCAACGCTTGTAATCATTTGTTGCTTGTCAAGTTTTCGTCGTGGTCGATTTGACTTCGCAGAATTTTTAGAGTTGGGTGTCACACCTATATTCTCGCCTGAAATCGGCCAGAAAACATTGCTTCGGCTCTATGACTAGTAGTTTTATAGGCGCAATGATCGATCCAGAAGCGCTGATTGGTGAGGTTCTTGTCGGGCGGTACCGCGTCGAATCTCTGTTGAGCGATCGTGCCGCGGTGACAAAGGTCTATGACGCCCAAGACCTGCGGCACTCCAAAAAGGTTTCGATTCGAGTCACGCCGACCGCCTCGTTAGTCGACTTGGATGCGGGTCTCAGCGACGAGCGAAGCGCACTTGATTCATTTAAAGCGACGATGCAGCAGTTGTATGCGATGAATCACCCGACCCTCGTCTGCATCGATGACTGGGGCGACACGATGATTGACAATGTCCGTCATGCTTTTAGTGTCACACAATTTTTCGGACAAGGAACCCTGCGCGAATTTCTTGACAGAGGGCGCCGATTGTCTCCATCGCAGGCACTCGTCGTCGGTATTGACGTGTGTCGTGCGCTTCATCACGCTCATCAAAACGGTTTGACTCACGGTGATGTGCGACCTGCAAATCTTATTTTTGGTGACGATGCACGTGTTCGGCTCACGGGTCTTGGCACCAAACGCTGGGCGAGTGCTGAGCAAATGAGTATCGAGCAAGCCAAATATGCCGCACCTGAAATTGGTTTGGGATCAGTACCCAATTCTGCGACGGATGTTTATTCACTTGCGCTTACTCTGCTTGAGTCGATATCGGGAGATGTGCCGTTCGTCGGTGAGTCAGTGGCGATTACCTTGGCAAATCGTGTCGAAAAGCTTCTACCAGTCAGTGCCGATATGGGGCCAATCGCCGCCCCTATTGAACGTGCTGGTCGACCGCTTGCCGATGAGCGCGTTTCTGCACTTGAACTTGGTCAGGCCCTCGCACAGATCGCCGACAAGATGGCACGACCATTGCCGATTGACACTGTCGTGTCAAAAAAGTTCGAGGATTTCATCACGCGACCTCAGCCGATTACGCCGGGTGGACAAAAAACTGAGGTGCAAGTCGACGAACAGCTCGCTGCAAAAGAACCAGAAAAACAGATCGTCGTTGAATCGCCGCGTACACGACGAAGATTCAAGCAAATCTTTGCGCTTGCAGGTGCTGGCGCGTTGTTGATCACTGCGGTGATTGCATTTCAGTCACTAACGACGAGCAGTTTTGTCGTGCCGAACTTGACGGGTGTCGCCGAAGCGCAGGCACGCAATTCGATCGCCGTTTATGAATGGGACCTAATTATTCGTGCCGAGCGAACAAACGATGTTGAATTTGGTTTCATAATTCGTACAGAGCCGGCAGCGGGCACGTCGTTGAAACAAGGAGATGCTCTCGTTCTGTTCGTTTCTGAGGGCGCTCCCCTTGGAGTTTTGGTTGATGTCGAAGGCAAGTCGCGCGAGGTGGCGACAAAGATGATCATGGATCAAGGTCTCACTGTTGCTGCCGTAGATCAAGCCAGCGACAGCGTGCCGATCGGCAACGTGATTGCGTGGTCGGTTGCCAAGCAGCCATCACTGGTAGCCGGTGATCAAGTCCTGCAAGGAACCGTGATCAACATTGTTGTTTCAAATGGTCCAGCCTTGCGCCCAGTGCCGCTGATTGTCGGAATGAATCTTGACGAAGCAACTGCGACTGTTGTCGAGTCGGGTCTCGTGCTTGGGGTCAGTAACGACAGTTTCAGCAACGAGGTCGCAGTCGGATTAATCGGCGCTCAATCGCCACCGCCGGGGCAACCGGTACCCAGGGGCAGCACGGTTGTTTATTCGATCTCACTTGGCCCCGATTTGGTTGAACTACCGAACATTGTCGGTATCAATTTTGTTGAGGCCGAGAAGCGGCTTCTAGGGGTCGGTTTCGTCGTCGGCCAGGTTTCGGGGCGAAAGTCGTATCGGATGAAAAGTGCGTCGATTAAAGGCGTGGCTGTCAACAACGGCGACAAGGTGTTGCGTGGTTCGGCAATCGACATGGTCTTTCCGTGAGTTCGGAGAAAATAGACAGCACTTCAGATGTAAATGTTCTTGGTAGTGGAGGCGTCGATGAAGTTTCTGTAATTCCGTGGTCGTTATTG
>SYNW01000034.1 GCA_005805045.1 Actinomycetota bacterium | reverse complement strand
TCATATGAATATCCCGAGCATCCGCCAGGTCGAACTGCAACGCGCAACGCGAGATCGGTTGCATTCTCAGACTCGAGAAGTTGCTTGACTTTGACTGCTGCTTTGTCCGTCAGGGTGATCATTTAATGGTCTCCGTTTTAGTTGGTGAAACTCGAGTTAAGACTACCGTCTGGGGCACAACCCCAGCACGATTGTGGATGTTGCGACCGGCACAAGTGTGCCAGGTGCGACGGCTTGTTTTCGGGCGCTTCAGGTAGTTTTGTATGTATGACTGCTCGCCGAGTGCAGCCCCCAACGCCCGCCGAAGTTACAAATTTGTTGCGCGCCGTGATCGACCCCGAACTCGGCGACAACATCGTCGACCTTGGCATGGCCACGGGCGTCACCGTCACGGATGAAGGTCTTGTCACGATCGGCGTCAAACTTACAATCAAGGGCTGCCCGTTGCGCGTGCAAATAAAAAATGATGTTGAGTCACGGGTGACTACGCATCCAGGTGTCACAAAAGTAAAAATTGATTGGGGTGAAATGGATGCCGATGAACGCTCGGCAGTCATGACCCGCGCCAGATGGAACGCCAAAGAAAATGCACCAGCGACTCAGATTCCGATGAACACGCGCATCTTGGCGATCGCCAGCGGCAAGGGTGGTGTTGGTAAAAGTTCTGTCACCGTAAATCTGGCGGCGGCACTCGCCAACCAAGGCCTAACAATTGGCGTGCTTGACGCCGATATCTGGGGTTTCTCGGTGCCGCGAATGTTGAACATGTCAGACCGCCTTGAAGCCAAAATCATAAAAGGCAGCGACAAACCAAAGATGATTCCAAACGAGCGTGTAATCGGCAAAGGTTTGTTGAAAGTCGTCAGCACGGGCATGCTTGTCGAAGATGAAAGCACCGCGCTGATGTGGCGCGGATTGATGCTGACAAAAGCCGTCGAACAATTTCTGAAAGATGTTTACTGGGGCGAACTTGACTATCTGTTGATCGACATGCCGCCGGGCACGGGCGACGTGCAAATGGGCTTGGCGCGAATGTTGCCACGCACTGATTTAATTATTGTCACTACACCCGCAGTCTCGGCGCAGAAAGTTGCAATTCGCGCCGCCGATATGGCGCGTCGCAGTTTCTTGCGCATCGCGGGTGTGATCGAGAACATGAGCGCGTTCACTTGCGAGCACGGCACTTCTTATCCATTATTTGGTGCTGGCGGCGGACACAACCTGGCCATCGAAATCGGCTCCGAGCTACTTGGTCAAATTCCGATTGAAAGCGATGTCAGTCATGGCAGCGACAATGGCGAACCAGTTGCGATCGCCGGTGCTGGTGTTGCCGCCGAAGTGTTTCGTGACATCGCTAAGAAAATCATTTCGCAGACCGTGCCCGTCAACGAAATGGCCGGCTGTTCAGCCCGCATGCTCGATAGCGTCGCTCTCGCCCTCGGCGAAAAACCCACGAAGAGCAGTTAAGACAAATAATTGAAACGAATCATTAATAGCCTGGTTCACCTGGCATGATCACGCCGATAACTTTGCCGTCGCTGTTTGTGCGTAGGCGAGGCAAGATCGCCACAGGGTTTGAAACTTTTTTGGCCGCCGTCAACACTTCTGCGGTCGTGTTGTAACGCGCCAAGAACTTTAAGTTCTCAGAAGTCGGTGGAAACATCGCCAACTCGCCACGCGCAAGTTTGTCGAGCGCCGCTTGTGGCTTGACCCACAAACTCGCAATTGTTTCTTGCGAATCGTGCAGTGGCTCTTGTGATTCTGGGGCATCGGCAACAAAAAACCGTGTGTCAAACCTTCGTGCCTCACCAACTGGGGTGATCCAGTGACTGACATAGTGAATTGAACCAGTGATGAGTCGCAAACTCTCGCGCTGACAAAGTTCGATCATGTTTAACGACGAGTCGTGCACGCTACGGCGTGCGCGCGAGAAGCGATCTTGTGTTGCATCATCATCAAATGCGACAGTGCGATTTGTCTTCGTGCCACTAGCGAGCAACACCCCGGCCTCTTCAAAACATTCGCGAATCGCCGCCACCCAATAGGCGAGGCCACCACTTGGTATCTGCAAAATTGCGCTCGCTTCGAAGTCGTTCAGCCCGTCACAGAAGGGCTCGAGCGCCTCGGCGCCGTCGGTCGCGTCGACCTTGCCGCCAGGAAACACGTACATCCCGCCGGCAAATGCAGCTCCGTAGGTGCGTTGCAACATAAAAACTTCAAAGCCATCGGCGACATCGCGAATCAACATCACGGTTGCTGCTGGTCGAAGCGCACTTTTGTCCTCAGCCGAGGATCTTTGATCGGCGCCAGAACTTGTCACGTCACGATGTTACGACCAGCCAGAACTGCGAATCGCATTGAAAATCTTGGGCGCTTCACTCGCAGTTTGGCGATAGGTTCAAAGCAATGAATCGCGTGTCGGTCGACACTGCGGGGCGTCCACCTTCGGTGGATGCGCTCGCACGAGAGCTATCGCTCCGTCATTCGTTGCCGCATGCTTTGCTCGTCGACTTTGCTCGTCGCGCCATCGCTGAAAAGCCATCAGAAGCAGAGAAACTCGCCGACAAACTTGTCGATGATTTCGAACAAAGTTTGTTGCGGGATGTCGTCAATGCGACGGGTGTTTTGTTGCACACGAATCTTGGTCGCGCACCGGTGGCGATGCAAACTTCGAATCGTGCCTCAAATCTCGAACTGAATATGTCGACGGGTGAGCGTGGTTCGCGTCAGGCAACTGTTGGCAAGTTGCTCGCACTCTTGTGCGGCGCCGAGTCGGCAATCGTCGTAAACAACAACGCTGCCGCGGTGCTGTTGGTGGTTGCGGCGCTGGCGAACTCGCGTGATGTCGCGGTTTCGCGTGGCGAGAGCGTCGAGATCGGCGGCAACTTTCGCATCCCTGAAGTCACCGAGCAGTCGGGTGCAAGACTTGTGGACGTCGGCACGACCAATCGCACAAGATTGCGCGACTACAAAAAAGCGATCGATAAACGCGGCAACGATATTGCCCTGGTGCTCAAAGTTCACCCGTCGAATTATCGCGTATCGGGTTTTGTTGAAGACACACCAGTCCGCGAACTCGCAACATTGTCGGTGCCTGTTGCCGTAGACATTGGCTCAGGGTTAATCGACAACACTTGTCCGTGGCTCGAGTCGCGCGCGCCAAGTTGGTTGAGCAACGAACCTGCCGCACGGCAGTCAATCAACGACGGGGCGGCATTGGTGATGTTCAGTGGCGACAAACTTTTTGGTGGCCCACAGTGTGGCGTGATCATTGGTCGATCAGATCTCGTCGAGGCTTGCGCGCAGCACCCACTCGCGCGTGCATTGCGGCCCGGATCAACGACAATGGTGGCGATGCAGAGTCTGGCTATGTCATATCTCAATCGGTCGGCGACGAGAGATATCGCATTCTGGAAGATGGCCACGATTTCAACTTCAGATCTGCAATCGCGCGCCGAAAAAATCGTTGCTGCTGCAAAGATCGGCGAAGTATGCGCGCTCGATTCGATACCAGGTGCGGGCTCGGCGCCTGGCGCAACCATTGCGTCAATTGGCATCGTCATCAATGGCGACTATTTAACAAAATTGCGGATGAATGCGACACCGATTATCGCTCGTGTCAAGGACGACAAAACTTTTCTCGATTTGCGCACGATTCAGCCAGACGACGACGAAATAGTCGTTCAGGCGTTGCGCCGACTTGCAGAATAATTTTTCATGACTGTTATCGCCACGGCAGGCCATGTTGACCATGGCAAGTCGTCGCTCGTACTCGCTTTAACGGGCACCGACCCCGATCGGTGGGCCGAAGAGAAGCGTCGCGGCATGACCATCGATCTGGGTTTCGCGCACACCCGTCTGCCGTCGGGTGCAACCGCGAGTTTTATCGACGTGCCGGGACACATTCGTTTTTTGCGCAACATGCTCAGTGGGGTCGGTGCAATTGACGGGTGCATCTTGGTCGTTGACGCCAAAGAAGGATGGATGCCTCAAACCGAAGAGCATTTTCAGATTCTCAAACTTCTGGGTCTGAATCATGGAATCATCGCTCTAACCAAAGTTGATCTAGTAGATGCCGAACTTGCAACCGTTCGTCGCGACGAAATTAAGACGAAACTTCGCGGTTCTTTTCTAAGCAATGCACCGATTGTCGGTGTCTCTGTGGTGACATCGACTGGTCTTGACGAAATTCGGGTCGCGCTTGACATGCTGATCGCAGAGTTGCAAGATGACAGCGCCACGCGAAACAGAAATCGACCACGATTATGGATCGACCGCTCGTTCTCGGCGCGCGGGGCGGGCACCGTGGTCACCGGCACTTTGATCGACGGCTCGCTCCAACTTGACGATGAGTTGACGGTTGTACGCACCCAACAACGCGTGCGTGTGCGTGAAATTCAACAACACGAGCAGTCGGCGAATGAACTCGCACCAGGTCATCGATGTGCGCTGAATCTGGTTGGCGTAAGTCATGACGAAATCGTTCGTGGCGATGCGTTGGTCAACAAAGACCAATGGCTACCAAGCACGATGTTTGACGCCTCTTTGACAATTGTGCCGACGCTGCAAAACCGCGTCACACGTCGCGGAAGTTATTCGGTATACATCGGTTCAGGCGAGTTCGCGGCAAAAATTCGTCTGTTCGGCACGCGCGAGTTGCATGCCGGTGAAAGCGGCTTAATACGAATTGCATTGCAAACCGCGATTCCGATTTTGCCCGGCGACCGTTACATCTTGCGCGAGTCCGGTCGACAACAGACAATCGGTGGTGGCGAGGTGCTCGACATCGCCCCAACTAAGCGTGCGTCAAAGGCAAAGCCCGATCGCTCTGTTGATCGCGTGATTAGCGAGCGTCAATGGATCACCGCAAAAGATCTCGAACTTCTGACTGGCGAAATTCGAGAACCGATAGTGGGCAATTGGCTGACTACTCCAAAACTTCTAGACGAAAAGCGAAAAGAACTGGCGATGAAACTCGCTAAAAACTCTGAACCGTTGGAGATCTCACGACTCAAGCCTTATGAGCAGGCAGTTCTTGCGACTTTGCCCGACGTCGTTATCGAAATGGGGCGTGCCCGTATCAAAGGTGCCTCGTCAATAACCGAGCACCCCTATGTCGGTTTGTTCGCCACGGCTGGCATCACCCCGCCAGACACGAAGACACTCGATAGAAATATTGTTCGTCAAATCGTGCAGCGGGGATTGTTCGTCGACATTGACGGCATCGTATTTCATATCAGCGCACTTGAAACTGCACGCCAGGTCGTGCAAAAAATCTTGCAACAACATTCGCAAGGGTTCACTGTTTCGCAATTCCGTGAAAGTCTGGGCATCACGCGCAAACACGCCGTGCCGCTGCTTGAGGCACTTGACCGACGGGCGATCACCAAACGATCTGGCGACTTGCGAATCGGTGGCGCGAGGCTCAATGGCGAGCCCTCGCAAGCCTAAGAATTATTCGGCTTTTGGTTTGCGCATCTCGCGATAATCGCGCGCCGCACCTTCAAGTGGCTCAACTTCAAGTGTCACCCCATCGATAGCCGCAACACGCAACTCTTGACCATCTTGAATCGGTGTCGAACGATTCGTGCGGGCTCGCCATTCGGCTTCATGAATGCGAACGATGCCCAACGGATTAATCGTGCCAACTGCCCGACCGATGCTGCCGATCATCCACTCGCGACCAATCGTGGGCGTGGCGAATCGCGTTCGCACCATCGATGGCATGCCGACAACGAACGCCAATGAGATCGCGATCATAGAACTGATAAATGTCAGCCACGACAATCTGATTTCGCCTCCGTCACTGCTGCGAAAGAGAGTCAGGCTTGAAACTGTGAGGAGCGCTAAACCAAAACCTGTGAAAAATCTCGGTATCCCGACTTGCACATCGATCGACATGATCAACATTGCAAGGATCATCAACGCCAGACTTGCCCCACGAATCGGCAAAGTAGACAGACCATGACCGCCGAGCAATATGCAGATTGCACCGACAACGCCCGCAATACCGATTCCGGCGGTGAAAAACTCGAAAATTATTAGAGCCAGACCGATTACAAAAAACAAGTATGTGATTGGTGGGCTGGCCGCAGTATGCAACAGTTGCTCGAAGAATCCAAGTTTGAAAAATCGCGTCGTCGCCGCCTCGCGAACCAATTCGTCGCCTGATTCAGATTTGACATCGACAACGGTTTGCAGAACCCTGCCTTTGATCGAGAGTCCGTTCATGGCCAGCAACATGTTGCGCAACACCGGCACACCTTCGTCGTCGGATGTTAACTTGAGTGCGCCGCGACTCTTGGCTTGTTTTGAGTTGAGAGTTGAAGTTCGCAGTATCGTCGATGCGTTTCCAAAACTCACTTCACCGGCGCTTGTAGTCAGGAGCTTTCCGGTTTTGCCGATTCGCGTGCCGTCAGCCATCGCCGAAACATCGGCAACTGCCAACAACTGCGCCGCACTGCCATAGGCCCGAGCTGTCGTTGGCCCCACCCAAACCGCAATCGGAATCTTCGACTCAATGATTTTGTTGAACAATGCTTCCATGCGCTTCGTCGATACAACGCCGCCCAAAGAATTGACCTGCAGAATAATCGCCTGCGAACTCGACGATTCGGCTCGATCAATTGCCTGCTCGATATCGTTTGCAACAATCTCATCGATCAGTCCACTCACTTCGACCACATCAACTGGCGCCAGATCGTTGGTGCCACCTTCGGCGTTCGCCGCTGTCGACGCGGCAAAAGTCGTTGCAAGCGCCGAACCGAGCATCGCGAAAAATATCGCTTTACGCAATTTTGAAACTGATTTTTGCAATTCGCTCTCCAGATGTTTGTGCGCTGGCGTTTACGCTAACATTCACGCGTGCATATTTTGTTGGCAACTGATGCTCAATGGGTTTTCGACGAAGTGCATGCGGCCCTTGGCACACCCGAAACTTCGTTCGTCGTTTGCAGCGATGGTCGTGATGTGTCGCGTGCCATAAAGCAACGCACACCTGATCTCGCCGTTTTGGATTTGCAATGTGGATCAATGGGCGCAATGGCAGTGACAATGGATTTGCGCCTTGACCACAGCGACGGCCGCTCGCCGATGGTGCCGGTTTTGATGTTGCTTGATCGGGTCGCCGATGTGCATCTGGCGAAGCGCAGTGGAGCGCAAGGTTGGCTGATTAAACCACTTGATTCGCTGCGTCTTCGACGGGCGGCAGATGCCGTCGCGGCCGGCAATCAGTGGCACGAAGGCGTGCGGGTCGAGGTTTAAAAATTATTTTCGGTTCGCGACAATAGCTTCTGCGATTTGTAGGGCGTTAAGTGCCGCACCTTTGCGCAAATTGTCGTTTGAAACGAACAGTGTCAGCCCTTTGTTGCCATCTATTGAATGATCCTGGCGAATTCGTCCGACGAAACTCGGATCTTTGCCAGCGGCAATTAGCGGTGTCGGCACATCTACGACACTGACACCGACTGCAGTCGACAAAATTTTGTGAGCCTGCTCGACGGTGATGTCTTTTTTGAATTCAAGAGTTAGCGAAAGCGAGTGGCCCGTGAACACAGGCACTCGAACGCAAGTGCCAGAAACACGCAAGTCGGGAATGTGCAAAATCTTTCGTGATTCGTTGCGAAGCTTTTTCTCTTCGTCGGTCTCGAGCATGCCGTCGTCGACCAGAGTGCCAGCAAACGGAATGACGTTGTAAGAAATTGTACGTGGGAACTTAACCGCGGGTTTGAAAGCAATTGCTTCGCCGTCGTAGGTGAGATCATTGGCTCGTGTCGCGCCAGTTTTAATTTGTTCATGCAATTCATCAACACCAGAAACGCCCATGCCACTAACCGCTTGATAGGTGCTCGCCACCATGCGCACCAACGAGGCCGCGTCATGCAGTGGTTTGAGCACCGGCATCGCCGCCATGGTCGTGCAGTTTGGATTAGCGATGATGCCGAGTTTGGCGTTCGCAATGTCTTCAGGGTTCACCTCTGAAACGATCAGTGGCACATCCGGGTTCATTCGCCAAGCCGACGAGTTGTCAATGACGATGGTGCCATGTTTGGCGTATTTCTCGGCGATAGCCCGAGAAGTTGTAGCGCCTGCCGAAAAAATTGCGATATCAAGATCGCTTGTGTCGGCCGTTGATGCGTCCTCGACCATGATTTTCTGACCGTCAAATTCGATTATTGAGCCCGCTGACCTTGCAGACGCAAAGAATCGCACGGATGTGGCGGGAAAGTTTCGCTCGACTAAGAGCGTGCGCATCACGCTGCCGACCATGCCGGTCGCGCCGACAATGCCTAGAGATAATTTTTTTGCCACGGGATCAGGATACTTGGGCGACCAACCACCAGTGGCTTGGATTAATTCTGTTCGTCGGCACGGTTTTTAATCTTTCGTTGCGGGCTTCGGTGATCGACATTTTGCGCTTTCCCGAGTGGAATATTTTGACATTGTTCAATTGCGACTCAAAATTTTGTAACACCGTGTCTGGCTTGAGCCTGTTTGCTTGCCAACCCAGGCGAGTCGACCATCGCCACCGTGCCAGACGTCGACCAAGAATTGGCAGTTTCCATAACCTGCGCACGGCGATGCCAAGCGGCACGAGCGCAACATCGCTGCGCACCCAAGTGCGAAAGTTGAGCACGACCAGACCGCCACTTCGCGTCACACGAATTGCCTCGCCAACAAGGTTGATCGCGTCTTGGGGCTGACAATGTTG
>SYNW01000033.1 GCA_005805045.1 Actinomycetota bacterium | reverse complement strand
TCGATGCTTGCTGCTCCAAGTCTGCGGATATCGCGAATCTCGTGGATGAATTTGGCGACGCGTTTGGATTGAATCGTCCTTTGTTCGGGCGCGTAACTAAAGCCCGTGCTGACGAGCGCTTGAGCGACTTCGGATTTGTCGTTGCAGTGGATTTTTTTATTGTTCAAGAATGCACCACATCCGCGAATTGCGGTGAATGTTTCGTCGAGTGGTGGAATGTAAACGACACCGACGAGTGGGCCGACCTGGTCGCTGACGCCGATCGATACGCTCCAACCGGGCAAGGCATACAAAAAATTGGTCGTGCCATCGATCGGGTCGATGCACCAGGTGTAGCCACTTGAACCCGCGCGCGAGCCGCCCTCCTCGCCGATTATCGAATCATTCGGGCGACGAGAAAGAATTTCGGTGACGATGTACTTCTCGGTTGCTTTGTCGAACTCTGTGACCATGTCGGTACTGGTCGTCTTGGTCTCAACTTGTTGCAGTCCGGCGATTCTTCCGGCAAGTGCTCGTTTGCCACCAGTTTGGGCGAGCTCGATGCACATTGCGAGTATCGCCTCGCCAATTTTCGAGTCACTTTGCTCGATCACTTGCGATCCTCGAGCTCTTTCCATTCTCCTGTTGCTCGAAGCACGAGTACGGCGACGATACCCATGCCAATTGCGCCAGTGATCGCGCCGCAAATTAAGCCGATTGAGTTTGGAACATCGCAGTCACCTTGGCATTGCAAGTCAACAAGCGTGAAGCCGATGAGCGCGCCTGCGACCCCGGCGATCAGGATCGAGACGAACGCAACGACCCGAGCCAAAACCGACGGCAGTGCAGAAAGTGGTCGATGCTGTTGATTCACGGTTATGAGTTTACGACAGTTGGTTCACCCGCAATCGTGGCACGGCGTGACTAAGGTCTGAAATGTGAATAGTTCGGTGGCTGCAAGCTCGAAGACGATCCTGCATGTGGATATGGACATGTTCTATGTCGCCGTTGAGTTGCGACGAAATCCCGAGTTGGTCGGCAAGCCCGTGGTCGTCGGTGGCGATGGCGCACGCGGTGTAGTTGCGGCTAGCTCATATGAAGCGCGCCGTTTCGGAGTTTTTTCGGCGATGTCCTCGGCCCACGCCAAACGACTCTGCCCCCAGGCTATTTTTTTGCCAGGAGATCACGATCTCTATTCGCAAGTCAGCCAAGAGGTGTTCGAAGTTTTTCATACGGTGACCCCGCTCGTCGAGGGGCTGTCTTTGGACGAAGCCTTCCTGGATGTGACCGGCGCGTTACGTTTGTTCGGTGACGGCGTTGCAATTGGTCACGAATTGCGCAGTCGAGTCAAACAATCGACGCAACTGCCGAGCAGCGTCGGAGTTGCGCCGAATAAGTTTCTTGCGAAACTGGCTTCAGTTGTGGCGAAACCTCGTGCGACCCGCGATGGAATCAACCCGGGGCATGGAGTGTTTGAAGTCAAATTGAACCACGAACTCGAGTTTTTGCACCCGTTACCAGTTGAGTCATTGTGGGGTGTTGGTCCGGTAACGCTAGAAAAACTCTCGGCACTATCCATCAAAACTGTTGGCGATTTGGCAAAGTACGACCGCAAGATTTTGATCAGTGTGCTCGGTGAGTCTCTCGGGCAACATCTATGCGAACTTTCACAGGGCATAGACGACCGATCAGTTGAGCCAGATCGCGACGCAAAGTCAATCGGCCATGAAGAAACATTTTCGTCGGACATTTTGGATTCAGAAATCGCCCATGATCATCTTGTGCGACTAGCCGATGCCGTTGCTGCTCGTTGTCGAAGCGCGGGCGTCGGTGCACGGACGATTTCACTAAAAGTCAAGTTCGCCGATTTTCACTTGATCACTCGATCGGTGAGCGTTGATCTGCCAGTTTCTTCGGCCCAGGCAATGATCAGGTTGATTGAGCCACTGTTGAAAAACATCGATCTTTCGGCTGGTGTTCGACTTTTGGGGGTTAGCGCACGGAATTTGTCAGAACCTGACTCGCAAATGAGCCTGTTTGATGATTCGACAACTAGCGGCACCGCCAATGACCTCGACGCAGTCTGGAGCACGACCACCGCGGCGATAGACGACATTCGCGAGAAATTCGGCGACTCGGCGATCAGACCCGCTAGTTCACTTCGTCACAAGCGCAAGCCCGGGTCGTCTAAATGGGGGCCAAGCGACATCGAATAACGAGTTGTGCCGAATGTCAGCCAAATATTTGTCTTGAGTGTTGCCTAGAGTAGTGACAAGATATAGCAGCACACATGAGCGGAGGCCTGGTGGCGTTATCAGATAATGAGCAACAAATTCTGCGTCAGATCGAACAAGATCTGAAGACTGATGAAAAATTTGCCCAGGCTGTTTCTTCAAAGGGGCTTTACCGTCACTCGGCGCGAACAGCGTGGTGGGCGGGTATCGGCTTGGTTGTTTCTCTTGGATTGACGATTGTCGGTCTCCAGATTCACTTTCTGATGGCGTTCGCCGGTTTTCTGGCGATGCTCGGATGTGCGCTTGTTGGCGAGCGACAATTGCGCGCGATGTCGAAAGTGGGCATGAGAGACGTGGCTGAATCTTTGCGAACCTCGCGCGCCAACGCTCAACGCATGCGCGAAAAATTCACCCGCGAGCGGTAGAGATTTCGCGTGGTCAGACGCGGCTATTTGGCAGTTGATATTGGTGGGACAAAACTTTCGGTAGGCGTCGTTTCTTTGGTCGGTGAAGTTTTATCTCACGGTCGTGTATTGACGCCACAAAAAAATGTCTGGCAAGCGCTCAGCGGGTTGATTGAGCAGCACATCGCCGAGTCTGATGTTGAGCTCGTGGCATGCGGTGTTGGTTGTGGTGGACCGATGTCGCCGCAGGGCGAAATTGTGTCGACACTACACATCCCTGAATGGCGTAATTTTGAGTTGCGCAAAAAGTTGCAACAACTCGTGCAGATACCCGTATATATAGACGGCGACGCAAAAGCTCTGGTGCAGGGCGAGGTTTGGTGTGGGGCCGTGGCTGGTCAGACGGATGTGATCGGAATGGTCGTATCAACCGGTGTCGGTGGCGGCATCATCTCTGGCGGCAAAATTCTTGACGGTCGAAGTGGCAATGCGGGGCACATCGGTCATGTGATCGTCGTGCCCGGCGGCAGATTGTGTGCGTGCGGATCGCGTGGCTGTCTTGAGGCTCATGCATCAGGCAGATCAATTGCCGAGATCACCGGCGAACCAGCGGCGCAAGCCAGCCCAAAAGTAGTCGCAGAAACCGGTCGCCTCGTGGCCACTGCACTGGTCAGCGTCGGAGCCACTCTTGATTTGCGCAGTGCGGTGATCGCCGGTTCGGTCGCTCTTGGTTTTGGTCGGCCATTTTTTGATGCGGTGCAGAGCGAACTTGACCGCAACGCTAAAATCGGTTTTATTCAAGGTTTCACCGTTTGTCCTGCTGGGCATGGTGCGCTTTCGCCGCTCGTTGGAGCGGCAGCAGTGGCTCGCAACCTAGGCTGTGAATCATGAGACCCGTCTATGAACCGCAGGCCGAAGAATATCGCGAGAAGGTTCAAGCCTTCTTGGCCGAAAAACTTCCTGCTAATTGGCGAGGCATTGGTTCGATGGAAGGCAAAGAAGTCGAAGAGTTCGTGGATCACTGGCGTGGAATTCTCGCTGCGAGTCCGTATCTCGCACCGAGTTGGCCGGTCGAATATGGCGGTGGCGGGCTTTCAGCGCTAGAGCAAGTAATTGTTGCCGAAGAGTTTGCTCGGGCAGGTGTGCCGACCGGTTCATTCAACGACACTTTTGGCATCCAGATGCTGGGCAACACTTTGTTGATCTGGGGGACAGACGAGCAGAAGCGTCATTATTTGCCCAGAATTATTGCTGGACAAGATGTGTGGTGTCAGGGTTACAGCGAACCTAATGCCGGGTCAGATCTTGGCAATGTCGGATTGAAGGCGACGCTTGACGGTGATCAATTCATTTTGAATGGACAAAAAATTTGGACTTCGGCGGGTCAATATGCGACCCACATTTTCACCCTCGCCCGAACGAATCCCGATGCACCAAAGCACAAAGGTATTTCTTTTTTGTTGGTCGACATGCGTCAGCCCGGTATCGAAGTGCGTCCGATCAAGATGCTCTCGGGCGAAAGCGAATTCAACGAAGTTTTTTATACAGATGTGACCTGCGCGAAAGACAATGTCGTTGGTGGGTTGAACAACGGCTGGGCGGTCGCAATGTCTCTGCTCGGCTATGAGCGTGGCGAAGCAGCAGCGACGCTTTCGATCAAATATCAGGCCGAAATCGAGCGGCTGATCGCTTTGGCGCAAGAGCGTGGTCTCGCCGATGACCCGCGCATTCGTCAACGCTTGAGTGATTGCTACGGAAAAGTTCAGATCATGAAGTATTTGGGGCTGAGAACTCTGACAAAATTTGTTGCGGGTCATCATCCCGGACCAGATGGAGCAATTTCGAAACTTTATTGGAGCGAATATCACAAAGTCGTAACCGAGTTGGCGATGGACATTCTCGGCGTGGACGGTTTGGTGCCCGTAGGGCGTAAACCGATGACAACTTTTCAGACCGATGAATCTGGAGCCAAAAATAGTTCGATGAGTTGGGCGATGACATTCTTGAACGCTCGCGCAGGAACAATTTATGCAGGATCATCGCAAGTTCAGCGAAATATAATTGGCGAGATGGTGCTCGGTTTGCCTAAAGAGCCGAAACCCAATTAGTTGATGGCGTCCGTATCGACCATGCTTTCGGGTGCGTCGATAGTTTTGGCCGTAACGGTGCGGCCGCGCTTGTGGTTTGTGGCGGTTGCGCAAATATTTCGACTCGCGCCGTCCAAGTGGTGGGCGCGAGCACCGTTCTTGCCGATCCCCAGCAAAAAATACATCAGATTCAGGGCTCAAACCCAATATGGTGGCCACTCGGCGCCGATCGAAATTAAAGATGTCTTGAGCTACTTATATTGGTTAAGAGATTTTCGATGAGAAGCGCACTGGTGCTCAACGCGACATTTGAGCCACTGTCGATCGTGCCCGCACGTCGTGCAATTTGTCTCGTGCTCTCGGACAAAGCCGAAATCGTCGAGGAAGACGGCACCCAAATTCATGCGGAAACATTCGTCATGCCGGGACCACTGGTAATCAGGCTGCGCTACGTGGTCAAGGTGCCGTATCATCGGCGCACCGCTATGTCGCGACGGGCAATTTTCGCCCGTGACAATCATCGTTGTCAGTATTGTGGCGCCCATGCCGACAGCATCGACCATGTGATGCCTCGCTCGCGTGGCGGTATGCACGTTTGGGAAAATGTCACCGCCGCATGTCGGGGTTGCAATTTAAAAAAACGCGACCGCACACCCCAAGAAGCCGGAATGTCACTTGCAAACTTGCCGCACACGCCTCGCGAACTTGCTTGGGTCAGCGTGTCTGTTGGTCGCGTGCCAGAAGAGTGGAAGCAATATCTGGCGTTTGCTTCGTAATCTCCGATTTATTTGCGAGTCTTAGGGTGATCGGTGCAATTTTATGAGCGAATGGCGATTCAACCATTTGTGCGATTCAGCCGAGTCGGTGCATGGTCGTGAATTGCCCGCCGAACGTGCAATATGGCGGGCATCTATAGATCGGTCGGCGATGGTCTTGGGCTCAAAACAAGATTTTGCAGTCGTCGATCATCAGGCGTGCCAAACCGATCAAGTTTCGGTCGTTCGTCGACGAAGTGGCGGGGGTGCCGTTTTCTTGGAGGCCGATCAGCATTTGTGGATTGACTTCGTAATCACTGCAGACGACGACTTATGGAAAGACGACGTGGGTCAAGCTATGTGGTGGGTCGGCGACTTATGGGCTGACGCCCTGGCTGCATGCGAAATTGCCGACCGGGATCAATTGAGGGTTAATCGTGGGGGTATGGAGCGTGAAAAGATCTCGGACTTGATTTGTTTCGCTGGCGTTGGTCCTGGCGAGGTGACACTGCACGGCAAAAAACTCGTGGGCATTTCTCAACGACGGACCCGTGAGATGGCGCGCTTTCAATGCGTCGTACATCGTCAGTGGTCGCCCGAGGCGTATCGAAAATATTTGCTGCTCGACAAAGTCGATGACCGTAGTGCCGATTCAGTCATCGCGCGTAATGGCGAAATCTCGAAGATAGATGTTGCCGAGTCTTCCGGGTTGAACCAGATTGCTCAAGCGCTGGTTGAACTCGCAATGGCGCTTTAGACCCAATAGCTGTCTAGTCCTAGGCGAATTTAAGCGCGGCTGCTAAACCATGCGCCTAAAAATATCCCAAATAGTGGGGAAAAATGGTGAATGGTGTTTGACAGTGGGGGTTAGTGGGGATAGTCTCTCTGTTGGGTCTTAGAGGGAGCTCTGAAACCTGGTCATAAATGGGGTTTTGGGACAAGGCGGAGGAACAGTGTTTGTAGGTGCTCATGAGCGGCAGTTGGACCCAAAAGGTCGTATCGCCCTGCCAAGTGCCTTTCGTCCAAGGCTCGAGCCAAAGTGCTATCTCGCGCTAGGTCGGGACAAGTGCGTTGATGTTTTGACGATCGACGCTTTTCTGTCAGTGGCCAACGAAGCGATTGAAAAAGTTCGTCGTGGCGAAATGGATCGCAAGGAGCAGCGGGCTCTGGCTTCGAACATGGTTGAGGTCAGTGTGGATGCGCAGGGGCGGATCAACGTTGATGAAAAACTTCGTGCATACGCCGGGCTTGAACTCAATTCGCGAGTTATTGTCAGCGGCTCATTTGATCGCGTTGAAATCTGGGATCCTCAGCGCCATCAGCGCATCAGTGACTCTGGCACGCAAGACCTAGCCGGCACCGAGTAGATAGCGAAAGGGGGCCAAGCAACAAACTCCCCAGCAACCGTCACAAGTTGCACGAGTTTCGCTTATCAGCAGTCTCCCGGTTAACAAGATGGATAGCCCCCAACTCCGCCCGCTTTCCATCTCGCTATCCGGGGAGAAATCCCGGAGGCACCGTTAGCCGGGGGGCTGCTGATAAGCGAGGCAAGCAATCGTGATGGTTCGCAAGTTGCGCAATGAATATGACGAGCCCAAATTCGCAAGTTAGTTCGCATCTGCCGGTGATGCTCGACGAAATCGTCGAGTGCTTCGCCACAGTTCCCTCTGGAGTAATTGTTGACGCAACATTCGGATTGGGTGGACACGCCGTCGCGATTCTAAACGCCTACCCAAATCTGCAGATTCTGGGCTTGGACCAAGATGCCGATGCAATTGTCAATGCCGAGAAATTGATTGCGCAAGATTCCAGCCTCAAGGGCCGCCTGACTCTTCGACATGTTCGCTTTGATGCACTCGACGAAGTCCTTGAGGAAATGTCACTCAAACAAATCTCCGGCGCACTTTTTGATTTGGGCGTTTCGTCACCACAACTTGATGTTGCAGATCGTGGGTTTTCGTATCGACACGACGGACCACTAGATATGCGCATGGACCAGCGCGGTCAGCTCAGTGCTGACGATGTGGTCAATAGGTATAGCGAGTCGGAACTTTCACAACTCATCGCACAAAATGCCGACGAACGATTTGCTCGTCGCATTGCCAAAGCGATCGCGGCGGCTCGACCGATATCAGGCACCATTCATCTAGCCGAGGTGATTGTGGCTGCGATTCCAGCGCCGGCTCGACGCACCGGGGGTCACCCGGCCAAGCGAACTTTTCAAGCGATTCGCATCGAAGTGAATAAAGAACTCGAAATTCTTGAGCGCGCACTTCGGGCCGCCATTGATGCCACGACTTCCGGCGGGCGGGTCGCAGTTTTGTCATATCACTCAGGCGAGAACCGCATCGTCAAGAGAGTCTTTGCTGATTCGCAGCGAGATGCAAATGAAATCAATACACCTTCGCCGTTTGTGCATGAATCGCAGTCTGGTGTGCGTCACACTCGTCGCGTACGAATGCCAAAGTATCCGTCCAGCAAAGAGCAGACATTGAATCGTCGTGCCAAATCTGCGCGCCTGCGCGTGATTGAAAAGACGCTCGTTGAGGCGGGAAATTAGATGTCCGTAGCGCTTGCGGCACGTCCTGCACCGGTGCGTCGTCGCCGACCAGCCGGCTCGGTGGTCGCACCAACTCGTCAGCGTCAGTCACCCGAGCGCACGCGAGGCATTCGACCGCCACTGTATGTTGTTCAACCGGTAAAAAACCGAAGATACTCTCTGCCCACGCTCACGATTATTGTCGTCACGACAGTTTTAATTCTCGTCGTCATGTTTCAGACCGTGATCGCCGAACAGCAATTGCGTCTGGACAAAGTTACGACTGACGTTCGTCTCGCACGGTTCCATTACGACGAGCTTCGTCAACAGCGTGCCGAACTTCGAGCCCCCGACTATTTGCGTGAGCAAGCGATGATGTTGAGCATGTCTCAGGGCGTTTCCGCTCAATTCACGGAAATTCCTGCAGATGTCGTCGCCAGTGTTTTGGCAGCCACCGGAGCAATGGACAAAGAACTTTCTCAACCGCCAATGCTCGAAGACTTGGCTTCGCAAACGCTGACGGGCGTGTCGCCATGAGCACAATCGCAGGGGCCAATCGTGGCAAGCGATCAAGTCGGATCGATGCCGACCATCGGCGCGAATCGGAAATTTCATATCAGGCAGCTTCGATGACTTTCAAAGTCAAGGATTATTTCACGATTGGTTTACGGGGAAAAGAAAGAGAAATGCGCCCGCGCATCGTCAAGATGTTCGTTCTGGTCGCGATTCTTTTGTCGTTGCTCGGCATTCGGGTCGCGTTGTTGCAAACACTTTGGGCAGATCGTTATCGCGAGGCGAGCGTCTCTCAGCGCACGCGCGTTCAGACGTTGCGCGCCGAACGTGGATCGATTCTCGACCGCAACGGCCGAGAGCTGGCGTTACCGGTGCCGACGCGCACGGTGTTTGCTGACCCGAGAAAGGTGACTGATCCGCTTGGTGTAGCCCGCGTAGTCGCAGGTATTTTGCAACTCGATGCTCAAGCCGAAGCCGAATTGGCGACCAAATTGCAAAACAAGTCTTCGAGTTTTGTTTACATCGCGCGACAAGCAGATCAAGACACAGCCAAGGCGATTCTTGCACTAGGTCTGAAAGGTGTTTCTTCTTATCGCGAGTCGGGTCGCGCCCTGACCAGCTCGGGTTTGCTGGCATTGGTCGGTCGCACCGACATTGACGGCGTGGGCATCTCTGGCCTTGAGTTGAAATATCAGGAGATGTTGACAGGCGTCGATGGTCGGATCGTGCGCGAAGTGAACAGCAGTGGCAAATCAATCGCGGCGAATTCTGGAGAGATAATTGAGACTGTCTCTGGTGGTCGTCTAGTTACGACCATCGACCGAATCATTCAGTTTCAAGTTGATGGCATCGTCAAGCAACAAGTTGAGCGACTCGGCGCACGCGGCGGTACCGCGGTAGTGATGGACACAAAGACCGGCGAAATTTATGCGATCTCAAATGTGCGCATCAACCAAGACGGCAGTTACTCGAGCGAGTCGGGCAACTTTGCGGCGGTAGAGGCGAACGAACCCGGCTCAGTAGCAAAAGTTTTCAGTGTCGCCGCAGCAATTAACGAAGGCGTCGTAAACATCGGGTCGACATTCAGTGTGCCCGGATCCGAAGTTTTTGACAGGGGCACCCAGTGGGAGTAC
>SYNW01000156.1 GCA_005805045.1 Actinomycetota bacterium | reverse complement strand
GGGTCTGAATTGACTGTGACAGAAGAAACTATTGACCCAACTCAGACGACACTTGCTGAAGTTCCAGTTGAAACAACACTTGTAAAGACGGCCTTCAAAGTGCAGGTGACAAATGCGTCTGGCATGTCAGGTACCGCTGGACAATTGACAACCGAACTTCAAGGTCGTGGATACATCGTTCAGCAGGCGAACAACAAGAGCGAGATCACCCCGAAACAAACGGTGACCGTGGTTTACTATTTGCTCGGCAGTGAGGCTGGTGCTGCGGCGATCGCAAACGAACTTGGTGGTGTTGGCATCGCCACGATGCCCGAACCAATTCCGACCGAAAGCGGCAAACTTGGCGAGGCCAGCGTCCTGGTTTTACTTGGCACTGATATCGCGGGCAAACCACTCGGTTCTGGCGCCGCAATAGTGGTGCCGACTGTTGCCCCGACTACAACGGGCTAGCTACTTTTTTCGAGGCTGCGCAAAATCTGCAGTGTTGATTGTTCAATACAATGCAACGGTTGCGACATTGACTCTTGTTGCCCGTAAGTTTCAACGAGGCTAATCGCCTTGATGCGCCCGCTTACATCTGGATGAATGTCGCCACAAATCGCAGCTATGCCGATTTCATGCTCACGAGCAAGTTCGACCATCGAGCCAACAACTTTGCCTGCAAAACTTTCACGATCCATGAAGCCCTCACCTGTGATGATGAAGTCAGTCTCTTGTAAAAGTTCATCTAGCAAAACTTCTTCAGCAACTAGCTCGAAACCCGGCACGAGTTGCGCGCCGAGCGCAGCCAGACCGCCAGCCAGACCGCCAGCGGCACCCGCACCTACAATTTTTGAGACATCAACACCGTTATTTTGTCGATAAATCTGCACGAGTCGTTCGAGTCGAGTCGTCAGAAATTCGACTTGCGTCGGGGTTGCACCTTTTTGTGGGCCAAAAATCTTTGCAGCGTCGGTGAATTGCGTCGTGACATCGCAAGCAACAACAAACTCAACGCCTTTTAATCGTGCAGGCGTCTGAATAGCCTTCACCGCACCAAGACCACCATCGGTTGTCGCCGATCCACCCAGACACACAATTATCCGAGTTGCCCCCAAATCGAGAGCGGCGTCAATCAACTGTCCAGTACCCGTCGTGGTTGCATCAACTGCGTTATTCAGTTCTTTGCCGCCCGCAAGCGAAAGACCCGACGCACAAGCCATTTCGATAATCGCAGTTCCTCGATGCAAACGCCACGGTGCCTCAACTGGTTTGCCAAGTGGCCCGGTAACTAGCGTCGTGCGATTCGCGCCACCTAGTGCTTCGAGAGTTCCTTCGCCACCATCTGCAAGCGGTCGCTCCACGCAATCGTGCCCCAGTTGCCAACACGCATGGCCGATTGCCGTTGCGACTTGTGCCGCCGTTGCAGTACCACGAAACTTGTCGACTGCTGCGAGCACTTTCATACATTTACTTTAGATGTTGTGATGAACGCAAAGAGAGTCTCAACCACGCCTAATATTGTTTCGCATGTTTCTCAACGGCCGACTGCAGAAATCGTTGCTCGCCGTTACGGTCATTAGTGGTCTGTTGGCACTGTTTTTTTCGCAACGTGGCGTTGAGGAACCAGAACCAATAACGGTTGTCTCTGTTGAAACAACCGTCGTCGTGACGACGACTATTTATGTGCCACCAATTCGATACGTAGTGCAACTCGGAGACACACTTTTTGGAATCGCCGAGACCAATCGACTGGATATGCGACTGCTGATGGAAATGAACGGAATCACGGATCCCGATCGAGTTGAAGCGGGGCAAGAGTTGATTTTTCCACCAGGTAACGTCTTCATTCCGGTTGCCCCATCTACGACAATGAAGCCGTAAAGTTATTTTTTTCGACTATTGACCGTCAGATCGGCAATATCGCGCATGATTTTGGCGATATCAAAGTCTTTGGGCGTATAAATTGCGGCGACGCCAAGTTTTTTGAGCCTTGCACGGTCTTCTTCGGGGATTATCCCACCGACGACTAATGGCGCGCGAACTTTAAACTTTTTGAGTTGCGAGATAACTTCAGGAACTAAGTCGAGATGCGAACCGGAAAGAATTGATAACCCGATTACATCTGGGTCTTCATCTCGCGCTGATGCGGCGATTTGCTCCGGCGTCAAACGAATGCCGCTATAGACAACTTCCATACCCGAATCTCGCGCGGCAACCGCGATCTGCTCGGCGCCACTTGAGTGGCCGTCAAGACCGGGCTTGGCAACCAACAGTCTCGGCGGCCCGCCCACGATTGTCTTGACAAACTCGACGACCTGATCCAACAAATGGCCTTGCCGACCCGACGTGCCACCCACACCCGTCGGCGCGCGAAATTCTCCGAAGACATCACGCAATGTCTGCGACCACTCGCCCGTTGTGCCGCCGGCGATCGCCAAATCAATAGATGACGGCATTAAATTTTTGTTTTCTGTAGCGGCGGTCTTTAGTGCTTGCAGCGCTCGATCTACGGAACCCTGGTCTCTCGATTTGCGCCACTGCTGTAAATCTTTGACCATCTGTTTTTCAATTTTTGGGTCGACTTTCAAAATGTTGTCGGTGCCGCCAAGTGGAGATTGAGCTGACTGTGTGAACGCATTCACCCCAATCACGCGTTGCTCACCTTTTTCGATACGGCT
>SYNW01000155.1 GCA_005805045.1 Actinomycetota bacterium | reverse complement strand
TACAAAGGCAAGGGCGTTCGATATTTGAACGAGCGCGTTCGTCGCAAGGCCGGCAAGACCGGCAAGAAGTAGACAAGGGACCAACTCAACTATGGCTAATACAGCAGAAAAAAGACATTCAGGGCGCCTGCGTCGTCAGCGTCGCGTGCGCAAAAAGATTCATGGCACCGCCGAGCGTCCACGTTTGGCGGTTTTTCGCAGCAACAAACATCTTTCGGCGCAATTGATCGACGACGATGCTGGGCGGACGATCGCTTCGGCTTCTTCGCTTGAGGCCGAATTTCGCAAATCAGGTTCCGGGTCAACCGTTGAAGCGGCGGCACGAGTCGGCAAGGCGGTGGCACAACGTGCCAAACAGGCCGGAGTTACAAAAGTTGTTTATGACCGCGGTGGTTTTTTGTATCACGGTCGTATCGCAGCCGCAGCACAAGCTGCTCGAGAAGAAGGTTTGGAGTTCTAAATGAGCGATGTAAATCAAGTTCCGGCAGTTCCTAATACAGAAGAGGCAGGTCGTCGTGAGCGACGCGATCGTCGTGAACCACGCGAGAAGCGAGAGCCGCGCCCGCCTGCAAAGGTCGGCGAGATCGGTGATTCGCGCGTTGTGCACATCAATCGTGTCGCCAAGGTCGTTAAAGGTGGTCGACGCTTTTCATTCACCGCACTCGTCGTAGTAGGCGACCGAAACGGTCGGGTGGGTCTTGGATATGGCAAGGCAAAAGAAGTGCCACTGGCGATTCAAAAAGGCACCGAAGAAGCAAAGCGCAATATTTTTCATGTTGCACTTGCAGGCACGACGATCACCCACGCAACGATCGGCGTCAATGGCGCCGGCCGCGTGATGCTCAAACCGGCTGCTCCTGGTACTGGGGTTATCGCCGGTGGTGCGGCACGAATCATTCTTGAAGAAGCCGGAATCAAAGATGTTTTGGCAAAAGTTTTGGGTTCACCAAACGCGATCAACGTTGCGCGAGCAACGATCAACGGCTTGAAGGGTCTGCAACGACCCGACGAAGTCGCCAAGCGTCGTGGTTTGCCAGCCGAAGACTTCGTGCCGAAGGGTATGTTGCGCGCCTACACAGAGCGCAAGAAAACTATTTCAAGTCTCGGGGCCAAATAGTCATGGCAACTGCAAAGAAGGTGGCAAAGCCCACCAAAAAAGCAGCAGCGAAAAAAGCTGTCGCGGTCAAAGCGACTCGCAAGGCGCACACTGGTGCAACGTTCGTGGTCACCCAAGTGCGTTCGCAGATTGGCATCATGCCCAAAACGAAAGCGACAATGCGTGCCTTGGGTCTGCGCAAGATCGGTGATGTCAATACGTTGCCAGATCGTCCAGAGATTCGCGGCATGATTGCCCGGGTGCCTCACCTTATTGAAGTAAGCAAAAAAGGAGCATAATCATGCGCGTCGACGAAATCGGACCTCGCCACGGAGCACGCAAGAAGCCAAAGCGCGTCGGTCGTGGCACTGGTGGCAAAGGCGGAAAAACCGCCGGTCGTGGTACAAAAGGTCAATATGCGCGCAACACGGTTGCTCGTGGTTTCGAAGGTGGACAGATGCCACTCAAGCAACGCGTGCCGAAACTTAAGGGCTTCAATAACCCGTTTCGTGTCGAGTATTACGCGGTCAATCTTGATGCGATTGATTCACTTGGTGCGAGCGAAGTTGATCCAGCAAAACTCGTTTCGGGTGGTATCGCCCACAAGGGTCAGATGATCAAAGTTTTGGGTCGCGGAAAGATAACTCGTGCGGTCAAGGTTTCTGCACACGCAGTTTCAAAGTCGGCTCAAGAAGCAATTGTTGCGGCTGGCGGATCAGTAGTGATCTTGCCGCCAACATACAGAGGTGTTCGACCACCGGCCAAGGGCAGTCAGTTCACCAACCGGTAGTACAGTTCGCATCGGCCTGCTCTTAGCAAAAACATCGGGGTAAATTCGTGGCAAAAATCAGCAACATTTTCAAGGTGACAGAACTTCGCAACAAGATTCTGTTCACGTTGGCAATGTTGCTCATCTATCGCCTAGGTGTTTCGTTGCGAGTGCCTGGTGTCGATGCTCAAGCAGTTAGCCAGTTGCGAGAAGCATCAAAGTCGCAAGGCGCACTTGGCTTTTTGAATCTGTTTTCGGGCGGGGCGTTCGGCAGTTTCTCGATTTTCGCGCTCGGCATCATGCCGTACATCACTTCGAGCATCATCATGCAGGTTTTAACTGTTGTGATTCCGAAACTTGAGCAGTGGCAACAAGAAGGCGCGACGGGTCAACGCAAAATCACCCAATGGACTCGCTATGTGGCGATTGGCATTGCAACTCTGCAAGGTGCAGGTCTGACTTTTATTTTCGGTCAGGGTCGCGGTTCAGCATTTTTCGGCGCAAGCACTCAAGCACCTGATGTGGTGTTGCTTGATCCGTTCATGCCACGGGCCTTGCTGGTGATTCCGTCACTCGTAGCGGGCACAGCGTTATTGATGTGGTTGGGCGAATTGATCAGTCAACGAGGCATTGGTAACGGTATGTCGATGGTGATTTTTGCGTCTGTCGTCAGCGATCTGCCGTATAGCTAT
>SYNW01000154.1 GCA_005805045.1 Actinomycetota bacterium | reverse complement strand
GCGCGGCGATGAACGTCATCAAAAAACAGCGCTTCAGACAACCAGTTGGCAATTTCCTCCCAATGAGAAAACATCAACGCCAGAACCACAAACTCTGCCGACTCGCCGCGCCGATTCGTCGGGGCGCTGGCCACGCTCACGGTTGGGTTTCGTGTGCGACGCTCGGCAAGTTTCACCAAATCGGCAACCGGGATACCGACATGGGTCGCAACTTGACCAGCATAGAGTTTGCGCACATTCGTATCCGGGTGCTCGTTGATCACGGTCATCGCTTGCTCGGCAGTGCGCGAGCGCGCCTCGGGCGATGCGACCGAACCGGCGTCAAGCACGCGCTGCAATCTGAAACCCAAAAATGGTTGCGCGGTTTCAACCGCTTTTGCCAATGAACTCGGGTCGGAGTTCGCCAAATCACCAGGATCTTTTCCTTGCGGAAAGTGAGCCACGCCAACTTCGACTTTGTAGCGTTGCTCCCACTCATAAAATCGCGCGGCCGCACCCTGGCCGGCACTGTCCGCGTCAAATGCCAAGACAACTTTCTTCGCAAATCGTTTCAGCAACCGTACGTGCTCTTCGGTTAGTGCTGTGCCGCAAGTCGCCACCGCCCGGCGCACACCGCTGCGATGAAAACCGATCACATCGGTGTAGCCCTCGCAGACGATGACTTCGTCGGCGGTCACGATTTCGGCTTTTGCCCAATTCAAACCGTAAAGCATTTTGCTTTTGGCATAGATCGCCGTCTCGGGAGAGTTTTTGTATTTCGCGGGATCTTTGCTGCCCGGCAAAATTCTTCCGCCGAAAGCAACGGGTTCACCCGAATCGCGAAAAATCGGAAACATCACACGTGCCCGAAACGAATCTTGTGCTTTGCCTCGTTTGTTGATAAAACCCAGACCGGTTTCGCGCAACAGATCAATCGACACACCGATGTCGCGCGACAGCGCATCCCAGTCGTCGGGTGCCCAACCAATTTTGAATTCGCGGGCGACATCGCCCGACAAACCGCGTTCACGCAGGTAATCGCGGGCGACGCGCGCATCTGGCGCCGTCAAAAGCCGGTTGTGATACCACTCGACTGCTTGCGCCATGATTTCGGTCAATTGTTTCGATCGTTGTCGATCTTTGCTCTGACCACCCGATGTGTATGTCAGTTGATAGCTGGCTTTGCCTGCGATGTGCTCGATTGCCTCAACAAAATCTAAGTGTTCAATTTCTTGAATAAATTTAAAAACATCTCCCGATGCTCCACATCCAAAACACTTGTAGCGACGCGTCTCTTCACGCACATTAAACGAGCCGGATTTCTCGGCATGAAACGGACAAAGCCCGACCCAGTTTCGACCGACTCGGCGCATCTGTACGTAACCCTGGATCGTGTCGACAATCGACACCGCTTCGCGTAGTCGCTCGATATCCGTATCTGCAATCGCCACGAGCGAAGGCTAGTTGATCGGTATTATTCAGTCCTTTTGCGTCGGTCGTGACGCACCGAGGCGAGAATTCCGAGGATTAAAACGCCGATTATTATGCCAAGCGAAATCGGTACCGGAATGTGATACCAGGTTGCAATCGACATCTTGACGCCGACATAGATCAACAGCACCGAAATCGTGTGCGGCATATATACGAAACGCTCGCGCATGTCGGCGAGCAGGAAATACAGGGCACGCAGGCCAAGAATTGCGAAGGCATTAGATGCAAACACAATGAACTGTTCACGGCTTACGGCCAAAACTGCCGGCACCGAGTCGACGGCGAAAATCACGTCAGAAATCTCGATCACGACGAGCACTGCCAACAATGGCGTGGCCATGCGGTGCCCGTTCACCTTGGTGAACATTTTTTGCCCGTCATAGTGGTCTACCGATGGCACGAATCTGCGAAACAATTTCATCGTGCGCATCTCTGATGGATCGCTCTCTTCGACGCCTGACCTGACGATTTTGGCACCCGTATAGATCAGAAAAATTCCGAAAACGAGCAGCAAGAATTGAAAGCGCGTGATCACTGCGACGCCGACGACGATAAACACGAAGCGCAAAACGAGCGCCCCAAAAATACCCCAAAAAAGTGTGCGGTGTTGATACTCGCGCGGCACCTTGAAGTGCGCGAAAATCATCGCCCAAACAAAAACGTTGTCGACCGAGAGGCTCTTTTCAATTAAATAGCCCGAGAGATACTCGATCGCCGAAGATCCACCTTCACCTTGACCCGCAAACATCCAGGCGATAACGCCCGTAAATGCAAGTCCGAGGCCGATCCAGACGGCACTTTCAATTGCGGCCTCGCGAATGCCGATGACATGGGCTTTGCGATGAAAAACCAACAGGTCGATCATCAGCGCGCCGGCGATAACGACCAGCAACATCGGCCAACCCCACGACGGAATCACTACATCTACGAAATTTTCGTTTCCAGTACTTGCCGCAAACAACATATTCACTATGTGTACCTTGCCTGACCTTTCGGGTGATGAACCAGAAACACTTGTTTCGGTTTTACTTCCCCCGATGATCGCTTACCAATCGGTAAGTCGGGCTATCCCATAATTATACGCCATTCCCCTCTCGAAACTTGAACACTCAACAGGGTGAAATATGTCTACTTATTTGGTTTCGGTTTTAAGGCCACCAATTATTGATTGAGCAGCAGACAGACGCGCAATCGGAATGCGATATGGCGAGCACGAAACATAGTCGAGACCTGCGCGATAGAACAAAGCAATCGACTCCGGGTCGCCACCATGCTCACCGCAAACGCCAAGTTTCAACTTGCGCTTGGCCTTGCGACCACGCTTGGCGGCAATCTCGACAAGTTCACCAACGCCCGTCTGGTCAATCGTCTCAAACGGATTGCGCTTCAGCAAACCCGCCTCGATATACGCGGGCATCATTCGGCTCTCGACATCGTCGCGTGAAAAACCGAAAGTCATCTGCGTCAGGTCGTTCGTTCCGAAGCTGAAAAAATCGGCATATTCAGCCAACTCATCGGCGCGCAACGCAGCACGCGGCGTCTCAATCATCGTGCCGATAGTAACTTTTGGTCGCGAAATTTTTTTGCCGCGCTTGCCGCGCTTCTTGAGAAGACCGCTCTGAACTTTCAACCGCGTCGAGTGTTCGAACAACACGCCCTCAACCCACGATCGTGCCAACGCCAACTCTTCACGCGTCACCGTCAGCGGAATCATCACTTCGACAACGGGCTCATATCCCTCATCGGCTACTTGATCGGCTGCCTGCATCAACGCACGCACCTGCATCGCGTAAAGACCCGGCTTGATCACACCAAGTCGCACGCCACGGGTTCCGAGCATTGGATTGACCTCCGACCAATCGTGCGCCGCGCGCAACAACTTGCGTTCTTGCTCGTCAAGACCAGTAGTCGCCGCTTTAATTTCAAGTTCGTCGACATTCGGCAAGAACTCGTGCAACGGCGGATCCAACAGTCGCACTGTCACCGGCAGACCGGACATCGCACGCAACAACGAAGCAAAGTCTTCTTTTTGCACCACACGCAACTCTTCGAGCGCAGCGGTTTCTTCGGCCGGCGAACCTGCCAAAATCATTCGACGCACAACAGGCAACCGATCCGGTGCCAAAAACATGTGCTCGGTGCGACACAGACCAATGCCTTCCGCGCCGTATTCGCGCGCCTTCAACGCATCTTCGGCGGTGTCGGCATTCGCTCGCACCGCAAGTTTGCCTTTGCGAAACTCGTCGGCCCATTTGAGAATCGTCTGAAACTCTTTGGTCGGTTCAGCCTCGGTCAATTCCATTGCCCCGAGCATCACTTCGCCAGTCGTGCCGTCGAGAGAAATCACATCGCCTTCGCGCACGACAACGTCGCCTGCGCGAAACATTTTGCCGTCGATCTGCACCGCATCAGCACCGACAACAGCCGGTGTTCCCCAACCGCGCGCGACAACGGCAGCATGACTCACGAGTCCACCGCGCGAAGTCAAAATTCCCTTCGCCACCATCATGCCGTGCACGTCTTCTGGGCTCGTCTCGCTGCGCACCAAAATCACCGCCTCGCCATTCTTGGCGGCGGCCTCAGCATCATCGGCAGTGAAATAAACTTTGCCAACCGCCGCACCGGGCGAGGCGGCCAAACCTTTGGCGACTGCTTTTGATTTGTTGATGAATTGCGGATGCAAGACCTGATCCAAATGTTCTGCGTTCACTCGCATCAGCGCTTCTTTTTTGCTGATCTTCCAAGACTGTTTGCCACTTCCCGTTCCGGCAGTCATGTCCACCGCCATCTTCAGTGCCGCGGCACCAGTGCGCTTGCCGACGCGAGTCTGCAACATCCATAACTTGCCTTGGTCAATCGTGAACTCGGTGTCGCACATGTCGTGGTAGTGGCGTTCAAGTCGATCGAATATCGCCAACAACTCTTTGTGCACGTTCGGAAACTGTCGCTTCAACGCATCGAGATCTTCGGTGTTGCGAATACCCGCCACGACATCTTCGCCTTGTGCGTTGATCAAATAGTCGCCGTATGGTTTGTTCTCGCCGGTGGCGGCATTGCGCGTGAAACCAACGCCGGTGCCAGAGTTGTTGTCACGGTTACCGAACACCATCGCCTGGACATTGACCGCCGTGCCTAGATCGTGGCTGATTTTTTCGCGAACACGATATGCAATCGCCCGTGCCCCGTTCCATGAACGAAACACCGCTTCAACCGCACCACGCAACTGCTTTGCCGGTTCTTGAGGAAACTCTTTGCCAGTTTCAGTCTTGACAACCGATTTGAACGTCTCGCACAACGCGACCAACGAACCAGCCGACAACGCCGCGTCGCTCGTGACGCCCGCCGATTTTTTCGCCTGCTCAAACGGATGCTCGAATTTCGCGCCGTCGATGCCGAGCACGATTCGTCCGTACATCGCGATGAATCGGCGATAACTGTCGTAGGCAAATCGCTCGTCTTTTGTCGACTGCGCCAGACCCTTGACGCTGCGATCATTGAGACCCAAGTTCAAAACCGTGTCCATCATGCCGGGCATCGAAAACTTCGCACCCGAACGCACCGACACCAACAACGGGCTCATCGGGTCACCAAGTTTCGTCCCCATCTTTTTTTCAAGTTGCAAAACGTGGTTGGCGAGTTCTTTGTCGAGAGTCTTCGGCCAACCACCTTTCATATACGCGCGACACGCATCAGTCGTCACGGTGAAACCGTGCGGTACGGGCAACTTCAACACGCTCATCATCTCGGCGAGGTTCGCGCCCGTGCCGCCCAGCAAATCTTTCATGCTCATCGGTGCGCGACGGTGTTTGTGATCAAATGCGAAAATAAAAGGCATGACGCAGTTTATGAGCCAATCTCGATTGAGCGACTGTCTGCCGAGCGTTTGATCAACGCCAACGCAAATTCTTGACAAACACTCGTATAAATACCGACCACTTGGGCATCCAAAATGACAGGTTCACCCGCCCGCGCCCCAGCCACCGCCCGAATCAAGCGCAATGACCTCGGCGCCGTCGCACCGCGCGAGTCCATCCGCTCAACGAGTTCTTGACCCGGGTAGCAACCTTTCGTGAAACTCACTGCCACATCGGTCAAACCGGTTTCTGATGGCACCGAGTCACTTGTCATATCGACACCCATAATCGGCCAAACCGCGCGCACGCGCGCTAATTCAAAATCCGCCTGTGATCCCTCTCGCAACAAAGAGCAATCAAAATCTGTTGCGACAACATCAAGCGCAAAATCGCTGGCACGCCATGCTGGCATCGCCGAAGATAATTCAGAAAACTTTGCATGGTCTGCGGCCAGCAACCCGCGCAGGGCCGCAAACTTCTGCGTCGTTGTCGCGATTTCGCATTTGATCCGAATCTTGAATCTCTTCAAACGAGTCGCCGAAACTTCGCCAAAACCCGCATCGCAATCAAGAACAAAACTTTCTTCAGATTCGCATCGCACGCGCAACAAAGACGTGATTTTGCCGGTCGGCTCAAGCAACAGGCTGTAGCGCGACTCATCAATTTTCAATGAGGTGATGTCATTTGCCAATTGCGATTGCAAAAATTTGCGAGCGTCGACGCCGTCAACCCGCAGCACATCACGAACTTGCTCGAAATAAAATGCCATTATTTTTTTTGTCCTTGTTTTGACGCAAGTCGTGCCGTGGTCATTCGCCGCGCCGCTGGTATCGCCGCAATCAGTGCCGCCGCCTTGTTGCGACACTCAAGATTTTCTTCGCTCGCATCACTGTCGGCGACGATTCCGGCACCTGCCTGCAATGTTGCGCCATGTGAACCAACGAACATCGTGCGAATCGCGATCGCCGTGTCCAAATTGCCCGAAAAATCTACGTAGCCGACAACGCCGGCATACGGCCCGCGCTTGGTCGGCTCAAGCGCGTCAATAATCTGCATCGCTCGCACTTTCGGTGCACCACTCACGGTGCCGGCAGGCAATGTCGCCCGCAACACATCCACTGGTCCGAGCCCCGCACGCAGAGTGCCCGAAACCTGAGAAGTCAAGTGCATCACGTGGCTGTATCGCTCAAGGGTCATAAATTCGTCCACACTCATCGTGCCAAACTCGGCCACGCGACCCACATCATTTCGCGCCAAGTCCACCAGCATCACATGCTCGGCGCGCTCCTTTGGATTCTCCTTGAGTTCGCTCGCCAACTTGCGATCTTGCTCGTCATCTACTCCGCGTTTGCGCGTGCCTGCAATTGGTCGACTCACGACACGACCGTTACGCAGTTGAACCATCGGCTCGGGCGACGAACCAACGATCGTCAAGTCTTCATGCTTGACGTAATACATGTAAGGACTCGGATTAATCTGTCGCAACACGCGATAGACATCGAAGGCATCGGCCTCGAGTTGCACGTCGAATCGCTGAGACAGCACGACTTGAAAAATATCTCCCGCACGAATGTGCTCTTTGGCAACTTCAACTGCGCGCTCATACATCAAGTCAGGCATCGACGATTCGACTTTCAGCGTGTCGTCGCGATGTGGAGGCTCAACAGGGGTGTGCACAACCGGTCGCGACAAATCTTCCACACCTTTGTATACGCGGATTATTGCTGCGTCATACGCCGCGTCTCGCGCCGCAACATCAAGGCCGGCCACCGGCACGCTTTCAATCATGTAACAACGCTGACGCCAGTGATCAAACGCCGCCAACGAACCGATCATGCTCATCACCGCATCGGGAATGTTGCGATCTTCGTTGGGCGTGTTCGGCAAGTTTTCAATTTCGCGAACGACGTCATAGCCGAGAAAGCCCATCAAACCGCCCTGCAGTGGCGGCAGATCCGGATGCAGTGGTGAGCGATATGTCTCCAGCAACGATTCGATCGCCGCCAAAATTCCCTTGTCACGCGGCATCATGCTCGGCACCGCGCCCGTTGCAGTTATTTTGCCGTCACGCAACACCAGCGTCGCCACCGGGTCTCGGCCGACAAACGAAAATCGACTCCATCTTTCGCCATGCTCAACCGACTCGAGCAAAAACCCGGGCCCGTCACCGACAAGTTTGAGATACGCCGAAACCGGCGTCTCAATATCAGCCAGCACTTCTGCCCACACGGGTATCACCGTGTTGTCTTTGGCCAAGGAATGAAACTCCTGTCGAGTCGGCGAAATTTTCATCTACAACTTTTTACGAAACTTTTAGCGACTTGCGACTACTGCACAAGTCTTGACGAAATTTTCAAGAATTCGCAATCCCTCGGTCGCAGATTTTTCAGGATGAAACTGCGTCGCAAAAATATTTTTCAATCGAATCGCCGCCAGCAGGTCAGACCCATAACTGCAAGTCGCAGCAACAACCGACTGGTCAGTCGCCACAGCCGACAACGAGTGCACGAAATACATCCATGGATTGTCGCTCAGACCCGCGAACAAATCATCCTGCTTTATTATTTTCAGCCGATTCCACTGCATCTGCGGGCGTTGCACCCCAGTTGGCAACCACTTAATTTCGCCTGAGACAATGCCCAGACCAGCAACACCCGGGCTTTCTTCGCTGCTGTCAAACAACATCTGCATCCCAACGCAAATACCCAAGAATGGCCGTGCAGAACTAATCGCTTCGTGCACGCTGTCTTCAAGCCCCGCCTCACGAAGAGCCGTCATACATGCACCAAAGTTGCCGACACCGGGCAGAACCACCGCGTGCGCATCGGCAATTAATTTTTCATCCTTGGTCAGTCGCGCATCTGCACCGACAAATTGCAAACCTTTTTGAGCCGAGCGAAGGTTGCCAATGCCGTAATCCAATACCGCTATCAGCGGTTTGTCTCGGCTATCAAACGCAGTACTTGTCGTTGACACCCATCTATTCTGCCCGAAAAATCACAGGCTGAGCGACTAGCTGGCTAAAGGCGACTTCGCGCTGCACGTTGCAACAGCCTCACCGCGTTGACTAGTCCGCGCTCGGCTTCGTAGATTGCCATCAACAAGCCGTCGTCATTATTTTCAGGTTTTTTAGGATCATGGGTCGCCAGTCGTTGCGACTCAGCGAGCGCAACGATTCGCTCTCTGCACCGCTCGACGTTCTCAGCCAGTGCCGCCAATTCAGCCAACGCACTCGCACGACTTAGTGACTCGCTCACTTTTTTCTCGCTTTCTTCGCCGGCTTTACGACCCGTTTCTTCGTCGGCTTCGCGACCCGTTTTTTCGTCGGCAACACCGAACTCGGGCACAGTGCTTCAAGTAAACACTCCTCGCACTTTGGTTTGCGCGCATCACACACACGACGACCATGCAAAATCAACCTCAAACTGAACTCACCCCACTCTGCAGGCGGCAACATCGCATTCAATTCATATTCAACTTTCACGGGGTCTTCAAGTTTCGTCAACCCGATACGTCGCGACAATCGCCCCACGTGAGTGTCAACAGGCAACCCCGGCAAGCCGAACACAACACTGCGCAAAACATTTGCCGTCTTGCGACCCACTCCGGGTAGCGAAATTAAGTCTTCGATCTCGCGTGGCACCTCGCCACCAAATCGCGACATCACTTGACTCGCCATGCCGATCAAGTTTTTTGCCTTCGTTTGATAAAAGCCAGTCGAGCGCACCAACTGCTCGACATGCGAAAGATCGGCAACTGCAAGTTTCGCTGGCGTCGGATACGCATCGAAAAGCGCGGGTGTCACCATATTCACCCGCACATCGGTGCACTGAGCCGAAAGAATTGTCGCCGCCAACAACTGAAATGCCGATTCGTGCGTCAACTCGCAAATCGCCACGGGATACTCGCGCTTAAGCAAGCGCAACACATCGCTCGCGCGCTTTGCAATTTCGGTTTTCTTCGCAACCATCAGGACGCAACACTACACAGCGCAACCGATAGATAGCCTGAGAGACATGGTCGAGTTCGATATCAGGCGAAACATGACCCCACAAAATATTGCCGAAGTAATGCAGCTGCTCGACACAGTAGAAAAAGCAGATGGTCGCAAACCTCTGAATGACCATTTGTGGATCGACCTGCGCCAAGGGGGCCGACCCGGATTCGTAGGTTTGACTGCTCGCCATCACCACACCGCCCAGCCAATCGCATATTGCCAAATTTCTCGCGGTAACGATTCGAGCTCGCTCGACTTGGTTGTTGACCCGCTTTATCGTGGCGAGACCCTCGAACTTGGCACGGCGCTACTCGGTGAAGCCACAAAAATAATTTCAAGCGAGGGTGGTGCCCACGTTCATTGGTGGGTCAGCGATCCGACACAAGAACACAACACTCTTGCAAAAAAAATTAATCTACAGACGGGTCGCACTCTTTT
>SYNW01000032.1 GCA_005805045.1 Actinomycetota bacterium | reverse complement strand
CCAGTTTGACCATTGCGAATATCTCGAAGGATAAAAAATCCGAGCAGAATCGCGAGTACAGCGATAACGATTGACAAAGTCGAGTTGACATTTGTCGCACCACTAGATGGTCGACGCTCGTCTGCGGCGCGACGGGGACGTGATTGTTCTTGGCTCATATTTGTATAACTTATCCTATTTGACTTTGAGCCGAGGGTGGGGATTGAACCCACGACCTACCGCTTACAAGGCGGTTGCTCTGCCACTGAGCTACCCCGGCGTCTTAATGGCGCGTTCAGTGTACGTTGGATTTCACTTCCTAGGCGATTACTTAATGTTTCGCCGAGATCGAACTATCTCATAAGTGGCCAGCGCGGCAGCAACCGAAACATTCAGCGAAGACAACGAACCAAGCATCGGAATATTGACGAGCAGGTCGCACCTTTCTCGCGCCAGCCTCGACATGCCGGCGCCCTCTGCACCTAAAACCAAACAAATTGATTCTTTGGCGAACTCGCCAAGATCAAAGATATTTTTTTCGGCCGCATCGTCAAGTCCGACTATGGACACCCCAGCTCGTTTCATTTCCACGAGCGCACTCGGCAGTCCACCAACGACGCACATGTTCAGATATTCGATCGCTCCGGCAGATGCCTTGGCCACCGTCGGTGTGATGTGCACAGCACGATGACGGGGCAGAATTACTGCGTCTACACCGGCACCGTCACAGCACCGCAGAATCGCCCCGAGGTTACCTGGGTCAGTTACACCATCAATTGCCACCAACAACAACGGAGTATCGCGCGACTCAACCAACAAATCGGCAAGCAAAGTTTCTTCAATTGCATCGGCTTTCGCCAGTACACCCTGCGGCGCTTCGCTGCGTGCTTCGCGGTCGAGTTCACGGCGCGAAACATTCAACACCTGAACTCGCTGGTCGCGCGCCAAATCTAAAATATCTTCAACTACAGGGCTGGCCTCGATGTCGCTGGCAATCCAAATTTCACGAATTTTGCGTCGCTGGCCGAGCAATAGTTCGCGCACCGCTTGTCGACCTTCAATTTGTTCTCCACCTAGCCCATGTTCTTTTTGTGATGGGCGATTGCCGCCGCGGTTTGAACGCCTCGAAAGGTCGATTCGTTTGGGACTATTTGGGTTGCTTCGTCGATTACCGCTACTGGCATATCGATTTTTTGAGCGACCGCTTCGATTGTTGGATTTTGAGTCTTTTGGCATCCGAATTGTTTTTCTAGTTGCCCTGAGTAACGACAGCAACTGCCCAACAGGCAATGCCTTCTTTCCGACCGAGTGCGCCAAGACCTTCGGCTCGACGACCTTTCACTGTGACTGGCGAACCTACCGCTGTTGAAAGAATGCGCTGCATCTCGTCTCGATGTTTAGAAATTTTCGGCTGTTCACAGACGACACTGCAATCGACATTGCCGATTTCGAATTGATTGTCTCGTGCCATTTTTGCAACCAGTTGGAGCAATTTTATTGAGTCAACATTCTTGTACTTTTCATCAGTGTCAGGAAAGTGCTCACCAATATTTCCAAGGCCACAGGCACCAAGTATCGCTTCGGCCGCGGCATGTGCCACCACGTCTGCATCACTGTGCCCGACGAGCCCGCGCTCGTTGGCATAGTGAACACCACCAAGAATTAGTTGGCGTTGAGTGTCACTTGCATCGACGAAACGATGGATATCAAAACCTTGACCTACTCGCACCCGTATCGTCATAGCTAAATCTTTACACCTCGCCACGCGAGACTGCGCGAGCCCAATTCAAATCTTCGGGTGTGGTGATTTTTCGATTCAACGGATCACCATTTACGACGACAACTCTGAAACCGTTGTTTTCAACCAGCGTCGAGTCATCGGTACCTTCTGGGTTGTGCGCGTGCGCTTGACGAAGCGTCTTGGCCCTAAAAGCCTGCGGGGTTTGCACTGCAACCAGATCTCGTCGATTCGGTGTTGAAATGACCACATTATTTTCACCGACAAACTTGATTGTGTCGACCACGGGCAGGCCCGGTACCGCGCCGTCTGCGCCTGCGCACACCGCATCAATGACCTCGTCGAACAAAAACTCTGAGGCAAATGGTCGGGCTGCATCGTGGACACAGATAATCGTCGCGTCATCGGGTACCTCAGCCAAACCACTGCGAACCGAGGCGCTTCGAGTGGCGCCACCCACAACCCCACCTTCCCGGGTGGCCTGATCGGCTGGCAAAACCACGACAACGCCGTCACTAACCAGGCGTGCAGTTTCAACGGCCCAGTCGACCACTCGGCGCTCGTTAATTAGTGAAAACTGCTTGGGGCTTCCAAATCTAGAGCCGGAGCCAGCGGCCACGACAATCGTCCAGATTTTTTCACCGACTCGTTGCCTTGAGACGGTGTTCATGCCCATTTAGGGTAGTACCGTCATTGACTAATGGGACATGACGAACTTCTTCAAGGTAGCGAGTTCTTTGCGGAGACATCTGCCGAAGTATTGGCGACTATTGCCGCTCAAGGTGAGACGCGCAATTTGCAACGCGGTGATGTTTTGTTTAAGGAAGGTGACAAACCAGAATCGATGTACATCGTGCTGTCTGGTCGTATTGCAATCGCAATTGGCAATCGACCTTTAGATAGTCGCGAAAGCATGCTCGCACTTATGGAGCGCGGAGATTTGTTTGGCGAACTTGCTTTGCTTGATGGCGGAGAGCGCAGCGCAATGGCAAGGGCGATTGAATCATCATCAGTTTTGCAAATCCCTTACGCGACCGTGCGCGAGCAACTTCAAGCAAATCCAGCAATGTTGTGGGGCGTGACGAAATTGCTGGCAAAACGCCTTCGAACGATGGACGAAGTCTTGTCGGACAGCGTGTTTCTTGATGTCACAGGACGAACGGCGAAGAGGCTGCTCGAATTGTCGGGCGGCAAAGATGAATTTGTCCTGCCGATTACGCAGGAAGAACTTGCGGGAATGGTCGGCGCATCGCGTGAGCGAGTCAACAAAGCAATCGCAAGTTTCATTCGTCTTGGTTGGCTTGAGCAGCATGATCGTCGCTATCGAATCTTGATGCGAGCGAAACTAGAGTTTCGCGCCAGTTAGCAGATTAATTTACGAGCCACGAGTGGGCTCGGCTGAACGCATCGGCTGCGTCTTGCGCACGATGAACTGGTCGTGATGAATCATGCGCAAAGGCATGTTCGGCATCTGGATAAATCTTCGTGTGCACCTTGAGTTGAATCAACTCGGCAACATCCGCGGGTGGCGTGTAGTTATCTTTGCCGCCAATGATTGCAAGTACGCGATCGGCGTGGCCGATTTTTAAATAGTCAAGTGGTTCACCTTGCGTTTGGCTTTGCCAAGCACCGGGAATTTTTATCATTCCATAGAAAGAGACGATTTTTTTGAATCTTGCAGACCGTGCAGATTTAAAGCAGTACATCCCACCCATACAAAAGCCGATCAACCCAACCTCTGGAGTTTCGAGTGAGTCTGCTGCCTCGGTCAAATCTCGCAGGTGATTCTCATCGCTCAAAGATGGCACAGCGGTGAACCGAGGTTCGATTTCTGGACCCAGAGTTAGGCCGGGAAACGGTTCAACTGCGCAAACGGCAAACCGCCAGTCATTGGCCAATTTTTTGACGAGGTCGTCGTAAAGCGGGCGCAATCCGAAGATGTCGGGTGCGATAACCAGCCCCATTGCGGGATTTTTTACCGATTTGTCAATTTCGCATTGGGTGCCTGACGACAAAGTGATTCGCATTCATCAAGTATGCCCAAAAAGGCCGCAGAAATCTTTGTTGGTGAGAGTTGCGGTGAGTTCTGGCGGCGGAGTTTTGGTGATGTCAAGTTTCAACGATTTGGGGCATGACTCGAAACGACAAAAAACAATCAGTGGAATATCCATCGCAATTGGTCTGGAGCCCAGGGTTGACCCAGCGGCCCAACAGCCCAGTCGCGAAATTGATCAAAGAATGGGAACTAATCAATTCGCGACGCAAAGAAGTTGATGTTGTCAACTCGTGGAAATTACCGGGCGACAAAATCAAAAATCTCGACCAAGTTTTAACCCGTGCGGGTTTCAACACTGCGCGCGATGATTCACAAGGCGACAGTTATCTTTGGCTGTTAGTCAAGCGAGCGTCAACTGACGAACTTGCGGCGAGAATTGTTTTACAGAGAATATTGCCTCCGTTGATTTCAATTGCCCGGCGTCGTGGGCAAATCATGCAAGGAGGCGTCGATGCCGCGATGTCAGATGTTTTGCCGAGTGCATGGACAGTGATTCGTCAATATCCATGGCATCGCCGCCCAAGTAAAGTCGCCTCAAATCTTGTTCTGGACAGCGAATATTTTGCGTTCGTACAAGGTAATCGTTCCAAGAAAGTCAAAATTTTCACCGTTGAGCCGAGACTGCTCAGTGAAATTGTCGCCGCGCCACAGAGCGACGATTTTGAACCACGAGTGAGCCTTGAAAACTTGCTGAGTTTGGCGATTGCTCAGGGAATAGATTCTCGACATGTCGAAGTTTTGCGTGCGGTAGCCGAGGGTCAAACAGCGGCGACGATTTCAAAGCACTATGGCATCGCAGAACGAACAGCTCGCGCTTGGCGCGCGCAAGCAATCAGCGAGTTGCGTGCACGAACGCGGTGTTTGGCGTGAGTTTTGTCTTTCGCAACCGCAAACTATTGGTGACAACGAAAATACTTGAGAGTGCCATTGCCAACCCAGCCCACATCGGGTTGAGATAACCGAGCGCGGCCAATGGAATCGCCGCCGTGTTGTAAGCGAATGCCCAAAAGACATTGGCCGTGATCGTGCGCAAAGTGGCTCGTGAAAGCAAAATCGCATCGGCGACCAGTCGCAAATCACCGCTGACGATTGTTAGGTCGCTGGCGTTCATTGCCACGTCCGTGCCGGTGCCCATGGCGATGCCAACATCAGCCTGTGCAAGAGCGGCCGCATCATTGACCCCGTCACCGACCATCGCCACGGCATAACCACGTTGTTGTAGATCGGCGACCACGCGAACTTTTTCGTTGGGCAGAACTCCTGCGATGACATGTTGTTCGTCATTTTTGATCCCGACTTGAATCGCAATGGCCGTTGCCGTCGAGTCGTTGTCCCCGGTCAGTAGAACCGAGCGCAACCCAAGTTTGTCAAGTTCGGTGATTGCTTGAGCACTCGTTGATTTGGGTTGGTCGGCGACGACACAAACGCCTTTGACAAGACCGCCAATAGCGACGAGCACGGCCGTATTTCCAGCACGCCTTGCCCGGGCAAGGGCATCACGCAAATCTGCAGGCACAACCACAAGCGACGTGCTGAACAAAGATTCACGGCCAACCATTACTTTTTGTGACTCGACGATTCCTGATGTGCCCATACCGGGCGATGAAACAAAATCGCTGACATCAGGCAAAGCGCCCAGCTCTTTGCGCGCGGCTGCAGCGATTGCCCGAGCAACTGGATGTTCGCTCGCATGTTCAACAGCCCCAGCGAACTTGAGCACCTCGCGTCGATCTGCACCTGGCGCAAACGATACGTCAATCAACTGCATTATTCCTGTGGTGATCGTCCCAGTTTTGTCGAATACAACCGTGTCAATTCGACGAGTGCTTTGCAAAACGTCGACACCTTTAATGACGATGCCCATTTGGGCGGCACGTCCACTGCCGACCATCAGCGCGGTCGGCGTTGCAAGCCCGAGTGCACAGGGGCAGGCGATGATCAAAACTGCCACTGCGGCAGTGAACGCCTGAGTAGTCGAGTCTCCGAGAAAAAACCAGCCGAGGAAAGTTACTATTGAAAGACCGATAACTGTCGGCACGAAGACTCCGCTGACGCGATCGGCAAGTCGTTGCACCGGTGCTTTCGTGGTTTGTGCGTCGCGTACAAGCCGCGTGATTTGAGCGAATGTAGTCTCGGCACCAACACGAGTCGCGCGCACGATCAGACGACCAGTGATGTTGACGGTCGTGCCCGTGACTGCACCGCCTGGCGCCACATCGGTCGGCACGCTTTCGCCTGTCAACGCGGATAAATCAAGTGATGAGTTGCCTTCAACGACGACGCCATCAGCCGGAATAATTTCTCCTGGTCGCACGACCATCAGATCATCGACACGCACCAGCGAGGCGTCGATCAGGAGTTCTTGCGAATCTCGAAGAACTGTCGCGGTTCTCGCGTTGAGTGCGAGTAATGAACGCAACGCATCGCTCGCACGATTTTTCGCGCGGGCCTCGAAATATCTACCAGCCAGCAAGAACGCAGTTACAGCGACAGCCACCTCCAAATAGATATGAGTACTGTCACCCGACTTCATCATGCCGGTCATGCTCATCTCGTGTGATGAGCCACGGTAAATGTGATCAACCGCGTCACCCCAGACAATTGTCCAAATTGACCAAGCGGTTGAGGCAAATACGCCGATCGAGATCAAGGTGTCCATCGTCGTTGCGCGATGTCGCGCATTCATCAGAGCCGCCCGATGAAATGGCCACGCCCCCCAAGTAACCACCGGCGCGCTGAGAAACAAGGCGAGCCATTGCCAATTTTTGAATTGCAGGCTGGCGATCATTGAAATCAACACCACCGGTATCGAGAAAAACGCCGAAACAGTTAGTCGGGTTAGCAACATCGCAACTCTTTCGTCAACTTCTGCATCGAGCATTTCGGCAGTCGTGTTTTCGAGGAGTCGAGCGCTGTAGCCAAGCGACTTGACTGTTTGGATCAGGGCATCTGTGTTCGTAAGTTCGCTTGAAAAGTTGACTCGAGCCGACTCTGTTGCATAGTTGACGGTTGCATTAACTCCAGAAATTTTGTTCAAGCCTTTTTCGATTGTCATTGCGCATGCGTTGCATGACATGCCCGAAAGGCTCAAATCAATTTTCGTCTCGAGGGCCTGTTCGGTCACGAGCGCATCAGCTCCACTTAGATTGACCAAAGCGATAGCCGACACTGCGAACTGTCTCAATCAAGTTGGCATGTTCTTCGCCGAGTTTTGCGCGTAGACGACGAATATGCACATCGACTGTTCTAGCACCGCCGTAGTACTCGTAGCCCCAGACGCGAGACAGCAATACTTCGCGGCTGAAAACTTTGCCGGGGTTTTGCGCCAAGAACTTCAGTAGTTCGTATTCCATGTAGGTCAGATCAAGAGGTGTGCCACCGAATGATGCTTGATAAGTATCGGTGTTGAGGCTCAAACCGCCGTACTCAATCAGTGATTCGCGTGAAACCGACAACTCGCTATAAAACAAGTGTCGCAACCGTGAGTCAAGTTCGCGTGGGTGAACCGGCGCAAGACAGAAGTCGTCAAAGAGATCTTCACGCATTTCAAGATCTGCAAGTTGTGCGCCGCTGACGAGCACGATCACGCGGCTGACCGAATTTTCGCGGCGGCGCAAAGACCGACAAATTGCCCATGCCGACTCGGGGTCTTGGCTGCAGTCGACCACGGCACCTGCCCAGCCGGGAGTTGGCTCGAGTTTGTCAAGTACATCGTTCGACTTGACCGCTTTCCACGAATAGCCCGACAAATCGAGGGTTCGTGCGACATCAATTGGCGCCGGATCAGGAAACACTGCGAGCAATCGGTCTTGTTCGTTTTTCATCGTTTCGCTCAGAGTGAACGCAGGTAGCGATTGAGTTCGTATTGACTGATGTGAGTTTTGTAGCCGCGCCACTCGGCACGTTTATTGCGCAAGAACCATTCAAAGATGTGCTCACCAAGTGCCTCTGCGACGAGTTCCGAGCGCTCCATGACCCGCAATGCGTCGGACATAGATTGAGGAAGCTGCTCGATACCAAGTTTCGCAAGCATGTCGTCACCCATTTCAAAAAGGTTTGAATCTGCTTCTGGCGGAAGTTCGTAGCCCTCTCGAATGCCGCGTAAACCAGCGGCAAGAATCACCGAGAATGCGAGGTAAGGGTTGCACGCTGGGTCGGGAGATCTGTATTCAATACGGGTTGTTTGATCGCTGTTTCGTTTTTGAACTGGCACACGGATAAGACCACTTCGATTGTTGCGTGCCCACGAAATATGCACAGGCGCTTCGAAGCCCGGCACCAGACGCTTGTAACTATTTATGTTCTGGTTCGTTACCGCGGTTATTTCTGCGGCATGACGCAATAGTCCGGCCATGAACTGTTTGGCCGTCACCGACAAGTTATATGGGTCGCTGGCATCATGAAACGCGTTTTGTTCGTCTTTGAACAAGGTGAGATGCAGATGCATGCCAGAACCCTGCACGCCTTCAAGTGGTTTGGGCATAAATGTTGCGTGCACACTGTGCAACGCCGCGATTTCTTTGACGACGAGACGGAATGTCATCACACTGTCAGCCATTGTGAGGGCATCGGTATGTCGAAGATCGATCTCGTGTTGGCTGGGTGAGTCTTCGTGGAAACTATATTCAACCGGGATGCTCATCGTCTCGAGCGTGCGGATTGTTTCTTTGCGCAACGAACTTGTGATATCGGTGCTCGTCAAGTCGAAGAATCCACCTTCGTCCAGTGGAACCGGTCGTGTATCAACCGCTGGCGGATCAAAGTAAAAGTATTCAATGTCTGGAGCGACATAAAATTGATAGCCGAGTTCTCTCGCAGTGTTCAAGTTGCGGCGCAAAACCTGTCGCGGGTCACCATCAAATGGAGTGCCGTCAAGTTTGGCGACATCACAAAACACCCTCGCCTCGGCGCCCTTGGGGTCGACCCATGGCAAGACCTCAAAAGTGTTCGCATCGGGTAAAGCCAGCACGTCACTTTCTTGAATCCGACTGAAACCGTCAATTGCCGACCCGTCAAAAATCATGCCGTCGTTGAGCGCATTTTCCATTTCGGCTGGACTGATGGCGAAACTCTTGAGGTTTCCGAGCACATCGGTGAACCACAGACGCACCAGGCGGATTCCCCGTTCTTCAACGGTGCGAAGCACATAGTCACGTTGTTGCTCAATCATCTCAACGCTCGTTTCGCTCGGATCGCACGAATACAGTCTGCCGCCGCAACTGCGAGTTTCACTCGGGTTACGGCGGCAGGACTATGGATTTTCTGGTGATTTATCGTGTATGGCTACTTCTTTTTTGCCTTCTTCTTGCTGGCACTTTTCTTCGGCGAGGACTGTCCGCAAACTGTTTCAAGAATCAGTTGGGTGACGATATACGGATCCATGTTCGCGTTTGGTCGACGATCTTCTGCGTAACCCTTTTGATCGCGAGCAACTTGCCATGGTATTCGAACCGATGCTCCACGGTTTGAAACGCCATAAGTGAATTTATTGTACGGCGCCGTCTCATGCTTGCCGGTGAGGCGACTTTCAATGTCGTGACCGTAGTTGCTGACGTGTTCGTTGATTCTTTTACCCAGTGCTTTGCACGCGTCGTCGATTGCTTTGTAATTCGAGCGCATTGCCTTTGTCGAGAAGTTGGTGTGACAGCCAGCGCCGTTCCAGTCTCCTTTTTGTGGTTTTGCGTCGAGTGAAATAACTACGTCGTAGTCTTCGGCGACTCGATGCAACAACCATCGAGCAACGTGCAATTCATCGCTGACTTTAAGAGCATCGACTGGGCCGATTTGAAACTCCCATTGGCCGGGCATTACCTCGGCGTTTGTGCCCGATATATGTAGACCAGCGTCCAGACACATCTCGGTATGGATCTCTACGATTTCGCGACCCATTACTCGACCCGCGCCGACACCGCAGTAGTACGGCCCCTGAGGTGCCGGCTCGCCCGAAAGTTCTGGAAAACCGAATGGTCGACCATTTAGACGCATCATCGTGTACTCCTGCTCGATGCCGTAAATCATTTTTTCATCGGCGTAACGTTTGGCGGTTTCTGCGCAACGTGCCCGTGTGTTTGTCGGGTGCGGTTTGCCGGTGGACGCGACCATGACTTCGCACATCACGAGAATGTTCTTTCCGCCACGAATCGGATCTTTGCAACTAAAGACTGGATTCAAAATACAGTCCGATGCTTCGCCAGTTGCTTGACTCGTCGATGAACCGTCGAAGCCCCAAATTGGAAGAGCTTTGCTACCACTCTCGATGATCTTCGTTTTTGAACGCAACGTCGGTGTTGGTGTAACGCCGTCAACCCAGATGTACTCAGCCTGATATGCCATTAAATTTCCCTTCATCGAAAATTCGCCCTTTAGCGAATTGATACCCACCAGTTTTGCCGATCGGCGTTTCTCAGCCGTTGCCCGTGTGTAAACGGCGTGTGAAGTTTTGTCTAGATAGCCTGAAATCGTGCCGAATTTCGTGGATATTCGCGTTGGTCTTGCCCAAATCAACCCGATCGTGGGTTCGTTGGCAACCAATGCAACGAAAATCCTCGACTTTTATAACCAGGCAGTGGTCGCCGGTTGCGATGTGGTGGCATTTCCCGAATTGTCAATTACCGGGTATCCGCCCGAAGACCTCGTTTTAAAAGATGGATTCGTATCCGAGAACCAATTGGTTCTGGCAGAAATGTTAAAAGCCGTAGGTGAGACGGTTGCTGTCGTTGGTTTCGTCGAGAGTGAAAAAGGTACAGACAAAATTTACAATGCCGCCGCGGTTTGTCAGAACGGGAAAATAATTGGTGTATATCGAAAACACCTCCTGCCCAACTACGACGTTTTTGACGAGCAGAGATATTTCACCCCGGGGGTTCATAATCCCTTATTCACGATCAAAGGTGCCTGTGTCGGCGTAACGATCTGTGAGGACATCTGGAGCCCATCGGGCCCAGTTTCGGTGCAGGCGTCCTTGGGTGCCGTATTGAATTTGAATATCAACGGTTCACCTTTTCATGCGGGCAAAATTGGTTCGCGCCGAGAAATGTTAAGTTCGCGTGCGCGTGATGGTGAGTGCGTGGTTGCCTATGTCAACCAAGTCGGTGGGCAAGATGAACTCGTGTTCGACGGTGGCTCAATGGTCTTGGCCTCGGACGGCACGCTTGTCGCTTCTGCGGCACAGTTTGTCGAAGAGTTGTTGATTTGTGATTTGGTATTACCAAAGTCGAAGTCGGCGCCGGCACCACAACAGTCGCGTGGTCAAATTGCCGAGCCCCTCGACGAGGACGCACAGATTTTTGCCGCACTCGTCTTAGGTACGCGAGATTATGTGCAGAAAAATGGCTTCACAGATGTCGTAATTGCTTTGTCAGGCGGGGTTGATTCGGCTTTGGTCGCCACGATTGCGACCCAGGCACTTGGTTCTGAACACGTCCACGGCGTCGCTATGCCGTCTAGATATTCATCGGAGGGTTCAATTTCTGATGCCGAGTTGTTGGCACGAAACTTAGGAATAGATATTCAAACAATTTCGATTGAGCCGGCTTTTAGCGCATACCTCAAGTCGCTTGAGCCAAGTTTCGATGGTCGCAAGGCAGATTTAACCGAAGAGAACCTGCAGAGCAGAGTTCGAGGTACAACTTTGATGGCGCTTTCCAACAAATTTGGGTGGATGGTTTTGACAACCGGCAACAAGAGTGAAACTGCGGTCGGCTATTTCACTTTGTACGGAGATTCGGTGGGCGGTTATGCGGTGATTAAAGACCTGTTTAAATCCAAGGTTTACGAGATTTGTGCGTATGTCAATCAGCAAAGTTCTCACGATGTGATTCCGCAATCAACTTTGCAAAAGGCTCCGTCGGCTGAGTTGCGACCAGACCAACGCGACGATCAGAGTCTGCCGCCGTATGAATTGTTGGATCAGATACTCGAGTTGTATGTCGAGCAGGACAAAACGGCTCGTGAGATTATTGCACTCGGTCACGATCCGGCCCTTGTAAAGCGCGTCGCACGACTCGTGGACATGAACGAATACAAACGCCGTCAAGGAGCGCCAGGTGTGCGCATCAGCACCAAGGCCTTCGGCAAGGATCGCCGTTTACCGATCACGAACAAGTATTCCGGTTAGGAAACAAGATTCATCTAGTCGTGTGCCAGTCCACCGCGACGATGATACAAATAAATAAATAGTGTGGCCACACCGGCACTGACTGCACCGATCAGCGATGGCAAGGCGATGCCGCCGCTTGATTCGTATGCTCGCGTCGCCACAAGACTCATCACGCTTCGACCTAAGGTGCCAGCCCCGATCACTAGACCAAGGCCACTACCTGGTCGTTTCGGCACGAGATGCGTAGCCAAAGGCAACATGCTCACAACCGCGAATTCAAAACCCAAGATGTAAATCAAAAGAGCCGCCAGCCCAAGTAACAAATTTTGCGAGACGAACCAGAGCGCGAGCCCGCCCGGAACCATGATCAGACATCCGATGGCGATGCTTTTTTCTTTCCCCCACGTATCTGTTTTGTTGGCACTGGCAATCGATGCATAAAGTTCGACGATCCCGAAACTAAAGCCGACTGCGGCGATGCCAATTGCACCAAATCCGAATTGATCATCAAGCCAAGCCCCAAAAGTTATAAAGATGCATTGGCTCGCACACATCGTGGCGAACATCGTGGCTACGACCAGCCAGCCGCGACCACTGAGTCGAATTCCATCGTCGGCTACTCGTGACGAAACTTCGTGCGCTTCTGACTTGATGCGTGAGGCAATAAACAGCAGCGAAACGGCGGTGCCACAGACACCGGCAAAAAAACCTGCTCGCCAACTACTCAGCGCAGTTATGACCCCCATCAATGAAACACCAAATAGAAGCCCGAGCGCCCAAGAAATTTCGGTGATTCCGATGTACCGACCACGTTTTTCGTATGGGACATGGTCTGTGATCCAGCCAGCCATGCCAAGGTCGAAAAAATTCTTTGTGATGCTGATTAACGTCACGCCGAGTGTGAACACAAAAATATTTGGTGAGACTGCGGCGAGAAGGGCGCCGACCCCGATACCAAAAAGGCCGGCGAGCATTGCTGCGCGACGCGAAAGGTAGTCGATAAACCGACCGATAAACGGCGACAACAATCCCGAAAGTTCAGAAATTGTTAGAGCGACACCTATCTCGGAAAGTGAGATGTCAAAACCTTTGGCGATAATTGCCACGAACGGGGGCGTAAATCGGTAGCAGGCATTGGTCGTCAGTCGGCTCGCGGTAAGAAGCGTTATGTTCTTCTTGACGATCGGCGAGAATGAATCATCTAGCCAACGACTTAGCACGAGGCTCAACGCTACAACTACTCGCTAGAGCGAGTCGGTTGAGTTCAATTCTCCTAAAACCGCGACTAAACGACCAGCGCGTAGCTTGTTGTGAGCATCAATTTCGAACCAACTACCGCCAAGATTTTCTAGGCGGTTGTCTGAGACATTTAATTCTCTTCGAAGTGTCCTAATCACACCACTGTGGCTGATAACTAGGGCTTGACCACCCCTGCATTTATCGGCGATGTCAATAAGAGATTGTGTCACTCGCTGCACGACTCTGATATTTGATTCGAAGCCTTCGGGTTGTCGACGCGAGTTTAGAAATCCTGGCCAACCAGCCTCGATCTCTGCAACTGTCAAACCCTGCCACGGACCAACATTCGATTCTTTGAGACGGTCGTCAACGTGCACGTCGCCTGCGTTCAAATGTTGGGCGATAATTTCTGCCGTCCGCCGGGCCCGTTGCAACGTGCTTGTGGCGATCAAATCGAATGGGCCAAGTTTTTCTGCGGCTTGTTTGGCTTGAATGATTCCTTGCTCCGTGAGTTGGATGTCGGCTTGACCTTGCCATCGTCCCTCTGCGTTCCATTCGCTTTGACCGTGGCGTAAAACGAGTAGTCGAGTTTTAGTCTCGTTTGCTTGCAGTTTTTCAGACACCAAAAGCAGGGTAGTGGCTTAGGTACGCTGACTGCATGGCGCGTTTGAGACTTTTCGCCTCGGCCCGACAAGTTGCGGGGACTTCCAGCCAAGAGATTCCGGGTGGCACCGTTGACGAAGTTCTGCAAACTGCCGGCGAGAGATTTGGGGCAGACTTTGTTGCTGTAATGGCAACTTGTCGAGTTTGGTTAAACGGCGAAGAGGCGGTTGGCACCACCATGGTCAATGACGCCGATGAAGTGGCATTGTTGCCACCGGTCTCAGGTGGATGAATTCGGGAACTTAAATGACTGATGTTGCAAACCCAAGTGCGATGACGACTGCCGAATTGCGCAGCGCGCGCGCGGCGTTGCAGATGCAAGAAGACGTGATTTCTTTTGTGCGTCGAATGGCCCAAGGGCGTTGCGACTTGGCACGCGATGAGCGGCGCCGTCGCACCGATGGCACGCCAGCGTCCGGCATGAGCGTCGTGGATATCACGAATGTTTTTGGGCAAGAGCATGGTGGCGGATCATCGCGCCCACCACGCGAGACAAACATTTCAGCAGAACATCCCTTAGTCGTAGAGCTCGAAAAACTTTGCGAACGCGTTGGTTTTGGTGAGCTACGCACTCTCGCCGATGATGCACTCGACGAAGCGGTCAGACAACTTGAAAAGTTCGAACTGGCGCGCTCAGCCGAACGGAAAAATTTTTTCGCCAGGATCGACGCCTTGACCTCTGAATTGGTCCAGCGATATAAAGACGGCGGCGCCGACGTCGACTCGCTGTTGACTGACTAGAACAAGAAGGCGTTTGCCTGACTAGAGGTAAAACCCGACTAGAACGATAGGTTTTAAGAACAAATGCAGCGTGTCGCGATTATCTCGATGCACACTTCACCTTTGGCCCAGCCAGGTGTTGGTGATGGCGGTGGCATGAACGTCTATGTGCGCGAACTTGTATCGGCAATGGCCCAAAAAGGAATGCAGTGCACTACATACACGCGTGCCTGGCGCGAAGGGTTGCCGAAGGTAGTAGAAGTTGAGCCAAATCATAAAATCGTGCACATTGAAGCTGGTCGTTTCGATCTCTCGAAAGATGAGTTGCTCAATGTCGTGGATTTGTTCACACAGCGCGTCGCACAACATCTGCAGGCAACGGGTGGGGCCGACGTATTGCATGCCAATTATTGGCTGTCGGGTCTTGTCGGCCATCGATTGAAGCATCAACTCAATTTGCCACTGGTTACAACTTTTCATACTTTGGCTCGGGTCAAAACTTTGGGTGGCGATACAGAGTCGGTGGTTCGCGAAAGAGCAGAACTCGAGATCATCGGTTGCGCCGATGCGATCTGTGTGAGTTGCCCCGAAGAGTTGAGTCAGTTTCGTGCGCTTTATGGTCAGTCGCCCGGCGTCGTGACGGTGGCATCGCCTGGCGTTGCAACCGCATTTTTTTCGCCGGGTGATCGGGCTGGTGCAAGACGCGCACTGGGTTGGGGAGACGAGCCGGTGCTGTTGTTCGTTGGTCGCATTCAACCATTGAAGGGTGTTGATGTCGCCGTGCAGACTCTTGCAGAATTGGAAAATAAGAAAACCAAATTGATAATCGTCGGTGGAGCAAGCGGATCTTTTGGCTCAAGTGAGTCGACGCACGTGCGCAAACTAATTTGTGATTTTCACCTGAATGATCGTGTGCATTTTGTCGAGCCACAGCCACACCATTTGTTGTCGACTTATTATCGTGCCGCAGATGTCGTCCTGGTGCCTTCGCGAAGTGAAAGTTTTGGGCTGGTCGCACTTGAGGCAGCAGCATGCGGGATACCAGTTGTGGCGAGCGCAGTGGGTGGGCTACTCAACTTGGTCGAGCATCAGTCAACCGGATACTCAGTTGAAAATCGAAACCCAGAAGTGTTCGCAAAATATGTGGATCGGCTGTTGTCTGATCCACTGCTCAGTTTGACGATGGGCAACCGGGGGGCGCATCGAGCCAAAAATTATTCGTGGTCGGCCACCGCCGACAGTGTGATCGGTGTCTATGAGGCACTTCGTGTGGCCCAACTAGTCGCCTGTTCTTAACACCGTGAGCGAACTGTTTGACGAACCGTCACTGGCTCGAATTGAACGACAAATTGACGAGTGGTTGGGTCGGGCCAGAGCGAACCACAAGAACATCTTGGCTGTTGATCGCTCTGAAGACGATGAGTTTCGATGGTATGTGCGCATGTCGGGCGAAGAAAAAGATTTCACGACGGTCTGGTTCACTCTTGGCCAGAGAACTTTGCGTTATGAAACCTATGTGATGCCGGCACCCGAGCAGAATGCCGAGTTGCTTTACGAAACAGTTTTACGAAGAAACGAAAAACTTGTCGGTGCCCACTTTTCGATCGGGTTGGAGGATGCTATTTATCTGCGCGGCGAAATCGGATTGTCGGTTCTGAACGAAGCCGAACTCGACCGAATAATCGGCACGCTGTATTCAACCGTTGAGCAGGCTTTTTGGCCGCTTTTGGAAATCGGCTATGCCAAGGCTGCGGCTATGCGCACACAACGAAATAGCACTCGGACCGCCTAGCGTTCGGGGAAGTCGTTGGGTGGTTCGAGTGTGCCTAACTAGCCTGAATGACGTGATTAAAAAGTGAGCGAGGCGATCAATCCCACTCTCTGCATTATCGGCGGGGGCAACATGGGCTCGGCGTTGGCGCGCGGTTTGCTCGCGAGCGGGTTTTCACGCTCGCAACTGGTGATTGTCGAAAGAGAAAATTCACGCATCACTGAATTAAACGATCAGTTCCCGCAACTAGAGATCACAACAAAGTTGCCCGAGTGCGAGTCGGTAGTTTTGGCGGTCAAACCGATGGAAGTTGCGGATGTTTGTCGTGCGGTCGCTACTGCTGGCGTGAAACAGATTTTGTCTATTGCCGCCGGTGTCACGATTTCGTCGATTGAGGGTTCATTAAAAACTTCGGTAGCCGTGGTGCGAGCAATGCCGAATACACCGGCACTCATCGGTCAAGGTGCATCGGCGATGGCGGCGAGTGCGCAGTGCACACCTCAAAACAAAAAGTGGGCGAGGGATATTTTATCCAGCGTCGGCACCGTGGTTGAAGTGCAAGAGAATTTGCTCGATGCCGTGACGGGTCTTTCTGGAAGTGGACCCGCTTATGTGTTTCTTTTGGCTGAAGCATTGATTGCCGCGGGCGTGCAACAAGGACTGTCCGCTAAAGATTCGAATGAATTGGTTGTACAACTGTTGGTGGGTTCTTCGTTGTTGCTCGCCGAAAGTTCTGAGACGCCAGAGCAGTTGCGTAAAAAAGTAACTTCACCTAACGGCACCACGGCAGCCGGAATTGCCGAGTTGGTTGGTAAACAATTCTCCGAGATTATAGGTTCAGCAGTAAGTGCTGCGACAAAACGCAGCAAAGAACTGGGAAAATAATTTCGAAGTTTTTTCTTGCAGTTTTGGTTGTATCCCCCTAATTTGTGTCTAAAGTAAGAAACAGAAATGTCGCAAGATCACCGGACGGGGTAACCCCCCAACTGGGAGTCGCGCTCGCGAGAGTTGCGCCGTTTGAGCCGGTGCCGTCGGGGGGTTGGCACCGGCTCTTACGTTTCTCAGTATCGTGAACCTGCCATGACAAACAAGTACGAGACCATTTCATTTCTTTCTGACTATGGAACACGAGACGAGTTTGTCGGTGTCGTCAAAAGTGTGATCTACGAAATTGCACCGCAATCTCGCGTGGTGGATTTGACACACGAAATCGAACCGTTTGATGTGCGTGCCGGTTCGTTGTCGTTGGCGCGATCGGTGTCGTACATCGCGAGTGGCGTAGTGCTGGCGGTGGTTGATCCAGGCGTAGGGTCATCGCGGCGCGGGGTTGCCGTAGAAGTGTTGGATGGCAAAGGTGTTTTTGTAGGTCCAGATAATGGGTTGCTGGCAATGGCCATTGCTCTGGCTGGCGGCGCTGGTCGGGCTGTATGTCTGACTAACACCAAATATCACTTGGTGAGTCCAGGTGAAACCTTTGCTGGTCGCGATATTTTTGGACCTGTCGCAGCGCACCTGTGCAATGGTGTTGACCTGAGCGAACTTGGAGAAATGATTGATCCCGCGCTCTTATTGCCGGGTGTCGTGCCCATACCGCGAGAAGAGAAAGGCGCTCTACACGGTGAGGTGACTTGGGTCGATCGTTTTGGAAATTGCCAACTCAATATCGGCCCGGATGAGGTCGCGTCGATGGGCGAAGTTCTGCGTGTCGAAATTGGTTCGTTGCTGAGTGGTGCGAGCGCAAGCCATGAACAGGTTGTGCGGTCGTTAAAAATCGTGCGAAGTTACGACGCAATCGGCAGTGGGCTCGGGCTTGTCATTGATTCTTATGGCATGCTCTCAATTTGTGTTGATCGAGGATCGGCGGCTCGAGAACTGAGCATTGGCCAAGGAGACCTGGTTATTTTGTCGCGACTAACCGAGGCTGATCAAACGAAGTCAATCCCGACCCCGGTGAAGATTGCTCCGAAGAGATAAAGTTTGAATCGTGCGACCAGCCACGACTCTGACGATGGCGCTGTTGCTTGCCGTGATTTTTATTGCTGGAATTTTTTCAATCGTCGGCAGGTAGTCGTTGTTGCGATCGCGTTGAGTTGCTGGAAACTAAAAATCCAATAAACAAAATGCACAAGCCGACCAGCAGTGTTACGGCGAACGCACGATCTTTGCCGAGCCGACCAGCAAGTGTGCCACTGGCCGAAAGCACGATCGTGCCGAGGGCTATCAACAAATTGCCAACGGCGAGCCGTTTGGGTGAAGTCACCGTTCTGAGAATCGCCGAGTTCAGATTTGGTGCCTGAGATTTCAATACGCGCCAGGTCGACCAGAATGCGCCGATCAGGATAACTAAGGCCGGTATCCCAGAGCCGATTGCTGCCATGGCTCGCGGTAGGACGCCAAACAATTCTCGGGCAGCGGGAAATTCACCGTCAACGATCTCTCGTTTGGTCGGCGTCGAGATGATCACGCCGATGCTGAAGGCGCTCAAGATAATTAGTGCGTTGCGCAAGTGGTCGGCAATTTTTTTGTTTGCCAATAAATAAATCGTGCCTAGCGCAAGCCACGCCACATTGAGTACAGCACCCGCGAGGAAAAAGATTCGAAATACGAATAACGACCAACCAGTTGCTTCGGCCCACCACAGTGCCCCTGAGCCGATCGCGAACAAAATCATGGCGATCGTCCACGCCATTTCATGGGGCTGGTTTCGTCGATGCCAGCGGTCAAAAGTGCTGAGGGCAAAAGCGCTGGCGACAAGCGCCGCACTGCCGGCCAAAACCGAATTTAACTGGTCAACTTCGGCAATAATTTGGGTTTGCAGCACGCAAGCACGATAACTGGGTGCCAAAAGTCGCGTTCAAAATCTTGGTAAATCCATGTCTTTCGTGGTTTAACTTTGTGAAATTCTGCACGAAGCCCTACCCTGAGGCCATGACCCAATTACAAAGACGCAGAATCCCCGATGCAGCGGTTGCCCGACTGCCCGTATATTTGCAAATCCTAAACAATTTGCACGCAACAAATGTCGTTCGTTTTTCGAGTGATGAACTTGCCGCATTGGCTGGAGTGAATGCGGCCAAGGTTCGAAAAGATCTTTCGTATCTTGGAAGTTACGGAACTCGCGGTGTCGGCTATGAAGTCACGTATTTGATTCATCAAATCAGGCGTGAACTTGGCTTGATGCGAGAGTGGAATGTCGTTGTCGTTGGTGCTGGCAATTTAGGTTGTGCGCTCGCAAAGTTTGGTGGTTTCGCGCCACGCGGGTTTCCGGTAGTCGGCATTGTTGATAACGACCCGAAAAAGATTGGTCAGTTGACCGGTGCGCTGAAAGTTTCGGATGTGCGCAACTTGCAAAAACTTGTCAGAGATTTAGAAGTGACTATCGGCGCGATTACAACTTCAACTTCCGCGGCACAGTCGGCGGCCGATGCGCTAATTGAAGCCGGTATTGCTTCGATCCTGAACTTTGCGCCGATCGTTTTGGCAATCCCGAGCAGTGTTTCGGTGCGCAATGTTGATCTGGGTGTCGAACTACAAATCTTGAGTTATTACGAGCAAATGCGCATTGAGCAGACTGATTCAAAGAATCAGCAAGAGTCAAACGCGGTTCCTGTTTAAGCAACCCGGTTAATGCCCGACGCGCAACGCGCGTAGCCTTAGAGGGTGCGTCAGTTATTCAATTCGCGATTGTGGGCCGCCTTTGGGTTGCTGATAGTCGCCGGAATTTTTTTGGCGTTTTTATCCTGTAATGACTGCTTTGGTCGAAGTGACGAAACTGGTTCAATTTCAAAAGATGTTGAAAAAAACATCGAGATGGTGGCGGTAGCGAACACTTTCAGACAAAGTGAAGGTTGGCGAATAGAGAACGGCAGAACTGTCGGCGAAGCATCTGTCTCGCTTGATGATGGTCGAGAAGTATTTATCGCAGCCGATACGCCAGCAGAAAACAGCTGCACGGACATTGGCACGGACTCAAGTTGCGTATTTTTAGCCAACATGTTCGGTGACTCGGTGATGTGGTTTGCGCTCACCGATACGAACGGTGAAAAACCGACACGCGTACTCGAGTTACCGAGCCTTGTCGACATGCTCGACTCGGGCAGTCGTGGGGTCTTGGCAAATGGATGGATTGTGCGCTTGGCAAACGGTGTTAAGAAAACTTGTGGCGAAAGCACCGGTACTCTTCGCGAATTTATTAACGACTATTCTCCCGACAAAGCCATGACCAAGTTGAATTTGATCGACGACCAAGTCGACGAAGTTGTTTGCACCGGCTAGAGATTTAGGCGTTGGGATATAGACGGACGATTGCTGCGGCCGCCTTGTATGCGGCTTCGGCCGGCCCAATCTCGTCTGGTCGCAACAAGTTGGCCATGATTCGTAACACCCACTCCATCAAAGTTCGGCTGTGAATACCCACTCGCGAAAGTTCGCGCATCAAAATTGGTTTGCCAATTATTCGCGCAAAAAGTCGCGCCACTTTAAAATACTGACCGTACTCGTCTTCGATTAGTTGCTCGTAACGCTTCAATGCCGTCGCATCGCCCGAGATCAACGCATCATGGATCACCTCGGCAGCCATATGCGCAGTCTCGTAGGCATAGTCGATGCCCTCACCATTAAATGGGTTGACGCTGCCGGCAGCATCGCCAATCACGATGTGGGTAGGTCCAACTTTTGGCCCGACTGATCCGCCCATCGGAATCTTTCCGCTGGTGGCTTTGCACTCTGGTTTGGTCGGATCAATCTCCCATTTGTCGGCGACCATGTGCGCATATGAGTCGAGCAGGTGAGATGTGTTGACATCTTTGAAGTTCTTGAATGTCGACAGTAATCCGACACCGATATTTATGGTTCCGTCGCCGACCGGAAATATCCATCCGTATCCCGGCATTGACTTTCCGTTGCGGTCCTTTACGTCCAGCGCCGATTCGATCCACGGTTCTTTGTGCCTTGGACTCTGCCAGTATGTGCGAATCGCAGTGCCGTAGGGCCAAGCCCTCTCTCGCGAGGTGCCCATGCTTCGGCCGAAGCGAGAGTTCGCACCATCGGCGATGACCACATAGTCGGCGTGAAGCGCAACGGTCGTGTCGTCTTTTTTGTTGGTGATCATTGCGCCACGAACGCAACCCTTTTCCGTGATCGGCGCCGCGGCTTCATGTTCTTCAAGAAGTTTTGCCCCGGCATTTCGCGCGTTGTGAGCGACCATCATGTCAAGTTCACGGCGCCGCACAACATAGCCGTAGCGCGGGTAAATCGGATGAGTCGGCCATTGCAGTTCGAGAGCGATGCCATGGGCAGTTGCGCGAAGACCCTCGTAGCGATGAAATTTTTCAAGCCCTGTGCTCAGCCCCATGTCGTCCAGCTGTTTCACGGCACGCGGTGTAAGACCGTCACCACAGGTTTTTTCACGTGGAAACTTTTTGCGCTCGACAATCGTTACATCGTGTCCAAGTTTCGCCAACCAAAATCCGGCAGCTGCACCGGCTGGCCCTCCACCGATGACGAGCACTTCTGTGCGAAGTATTTTTTTTACTTCGCTGGAAAGATCAAGGGGGTTGATCTCGGTTTCGATCTATTTTCCTGAGGGGCGGGGGTCTGTGCTGACATTCGTCGGCGGCATCGGCAACGCTGCAAATGTTTCAGCAAGATTGTCGTAGTTCACTGATCCGTTTTCGAGACCTTGAAATATTTCAGACTCAGGCGAGCACCACATCTCGAACTCGCTCTTCCATTCTTCGCTCTCTTGGTCGGCACCACCGATTTCGTATCTTTCATGGCATACGACTCCGAGAATTTCTGCGTCGGTCAGACCGCCACCGTATTTTTCTCCTTGTTGCGGCATCGGGTTGCCGTTGTATGAAAGCGTTTCGTGCGCCCCACCTTCGCGATTAGGGTCGCCATAAATTTTGATCTCGGCAGAAACAAACGCTTGCGAACCTGTGTAGACGAAGTTCAACATGTCTTCGATCTTTGGGAAAGTTTTCAAGACTTCACCTTGGTGCAGAGCGCGTCCAGCGCCACCGGCTCCGGCCACACCGTGACATCCTGCGCACGTTCCGTAAACTGCTGCGCCTATTGCAAGCGGACCTTCAACCGTTTTTTCTTGAGGCTTGACCGACAAGGCATACAACAGTGCCCAAAAAGGCAGGAGACTCAAAGTGGCCATTGCCCAAAATGGAATCTTTTTTCGTGTGTTGGCGGCGACTACGTAACTTGGATCTGGGGGCGGTGGTGGCGGAGCACTCGCAACTTGGGCGGCCGGCACAGGTTTGGCTTCAGATGTTTTAGCGGGAAGATTTGGCGTCGATTCACCGGCATCCGCGGCAGGAGTTTTGCCGGCTGCTTTGTCGCGTGCTTCTTGAGCCCGCTTAAGTAGATGCTCGGGTATTCCAGCCACAATTCTCCTTGAATCGATTACTAACTATCTTTCAACAGGTTAGACGCATCGAGGTCGAGATTAAGAAGTTCACGAATGCACAACCAAAAAATAAGACACATCAGCGACGATGAATGTTGAGCGATGCGCAACTTCTGTGACCAACGAGTCATCAACAATCGTCTTGCAAATACCGTGCTTAATGCCAGCCCGACTAGGCTAAAAACAGATTTTACGAGGAAAGGCAAGCCCTCAAGCGATGCTCGCAATAGACATTCTCAGGTGGCCAGGGGTCAATCAAGCGTTCCTGTTTTCGTTTGTAGTCACCACCGCCATGAGTCTTGTGGTCATTCCGATCGGCCAACGTCGAAAGTTTGATCGAAAGGCAACTTGGGGTGAAGCGATGCTCGGATCCGCTTACATCTTCCTCGTATTGTTTCTTGCGTTCGGTGTTGTGCCGCACCAATTCATCGACCACGCCGACAAAGAATTGGGTTGGCGAAAAGACAAACTCGTCTACGGGCCGTTCAACATTTTGAAGTCCGACACCGTTGGTGGAAGCTTTCCGATCACCATTAGTTACGAAGCAATTCGTGACATCATCGTCGTGGTCATCCACGTTTTCTATATTGGCCTGATGATCTATCTGTTCAGTTGGTGGCAAAAGCGCGGGGTGGTCACAGCTAAAGAAGTTGTTTCGTCTAGTTATGGTCGTCCGTTGACGAAGAAGAGTTGAGCGATGGCAAAAACCGACGCAAACCCGCCGATGATGCCTTATACCGACGACTATCAACTCGTCGAGGTAGATGCCGAGTATTTGAACAAGGCGGTTAAGCCCAAGCAGTTCATCCACATCGATCAATCAGAGTGCATCATGTGTGAAGGTTGCGTTGACATTTGCCCGTGGAAGTGCATTTTCATGGTCAGCCCGGACGCAATCTCAGAGTCAAGCGGCACCGAGATGCCCGGTGAAGACCCTTCAGACAAAGTTGTTTTCATTATTGATGATGATGTTTGCACACGTTGTGCGTTGTGCGTCGATCGTTGTCCAACCGGTGTGATAATTCTCGGCAAAGTTGGGGTTGCGCCAGCCACGGGCGAAACTCATATGCGAACCAATAACCACGGCTATTCGTACGGCATGCGATTTTAGGAACGGAGAAAACTAAATGGTAAAGATGATCGAGCAGAAATCTCGTCCGACGATTAAACAGCGCGTGACCAAACTCAATGAGACGACGCAGTCGAGCCAAGCCTGGAACTCGATTTTCAGGCCAGGTTCGATCTTCCGCAAGGGCTATTCGGACTCGCCGAGAAATCGTTCTTATGTCGTCATGAACTCTGTGCTCTATCACTTGCATCCGGTCAAAGTAAAGCGCCATGCGGTAAAGGTCAGTTACACGCTTTGTCTCGGAGGCTTGAGCTTCTTTTTGTTTATTTTGCTGACCATCACCGGCATTTTCTTGATGTTCTTTTACCGCCCGACATCGGCTAACGCGTGGCAAGATATTCAGTCACTGCATACTTCGGTGACTTTCGGTTTGATGGTGCGCAATATGCACCGTTGGGGCGCGCATTTGATGGTGCTCACCGTATTTTTGCACATGGCGCGAGTCTTTTATCACGGTGCATACAAAGCACCACGCGAGTTCAACTGGGTAATCGGCGTGATTCTCTTGACTTTGACGCTGCTGCTTTCATTCACAGGTTATTTGTTGCCGTGGGATCAACTCGCGCTGTGGGCAGTAACCGTGGGTACCAACATGATGGGCTACTCACCAGTTATTGGCTCGCAAGTTCGTTTTGTTTTGCTGGGCGGTGTTGAAATTGGTCCAGAAACTTTGTTGCGTTGGTATGTGTTGCATGTTTTGTTGTTCCCATTCGTAACGGTCATCTTCCTCGCGATCCATTTCTGGCGCGTGCGTAAAGACGGCGGAATTTCAGGACCCCTCTGATGGCCGGCATTCCAGAACATCTTTTGAAGCGCGCTCAAGAAGCGCGCGAAAAAGCAGCCGCCGATGCGGGCGGAGCCGCGCCGGCGCCAGCGGCTGACGACTCGCGAATTTCGGGCGATTTGCTAAATCGAAACAAGGGTGCGGTTGCAGTTGCCGAAAAAGTCGGCAGCGTAGTGGTCGCAGCGCCAGCAAATAGTGGCGTGCCATTCGGGGCCGGACCTGGTGGTCACACGCAACGCTTGTTGACGGTCGTCAAATCAGGTTCAATTCAAGACGTCAAAGCGGTGCCAGTTGACAAGGTGCACACCTGGCCACACTTGTTGGGCATCGAGTTTGTTGCCGCGCTTGCGTGCACCGCGTTTACTTTTGTGTTTTCGTGGTTCGTGAACGCCCCGCTGTTGCAGGCGGCAAACTTCAATCAGACACCCAATCCTTCGAAAGCACCTTGGTACTTTCTCGGATTGCAAGAACTGCTGACGATGTTCCACCCGATGATTGCTGGTGTGACGATTCCGGGCATGGGTCTGATTGTGCTGATGTTCGCCCCGTACATGGATCGCAACGAGTCAAATCGTCCAGAAGACAGAAAGTTCATGACCGGTTTATTTACAGTGCACTTAATGTTCTGGGCGGTGCTCGTAATTATTGGCTCTTTCTTCAGGGGGCCCGGTTTCAACTTCGTCTTTCCTTGGCGTGAAGGTATCTTCTTCGAATTGTGATCGGATAAAACTCAAATGAACTCGACGACCATCATCACCATTGCGATTGCTGTTCTTGCCGTGCTCGGCTTGGGCGTTGTGCTCACGGCAAGTCGGCGTTCCGACATGAGCGGCGTGGGTGTGTTGTCGCGTGAGACTCGCAAGCGTGATCGCGATGCGAAAAAGTCATCACGCAACGCGCGTCGCGATGTTGAGGCTGAAGCCTCGGCTTCGCGGAGCACCGCAGTTGCGGTCATACCGCCCGCCGAAATTGAACCGTGGGTTATGCCAGACCGAGAAGCAGTTGATGAATCGCGTCGAGCATTTTTGAATCGCGCCACAGTGACTTTGATGAGCGCGAGCCTTGGTGGTTTCGCCGCCGCGCTAATCGCCTTTTTGTGGAAAGGCGCCGACGGTGGCTTCGGTTCGAAAATCAACGCAGGAAAACTCGAAGAGGTTGTCGGCAAGATTCGCGCCAACAAGGGCTTCCTATATTTGCCTGAGGCTCGATCATGGGTAACCGAATATCCAAAAGAATCGATTTCCAAGGCTGAAGCAATTTATGCCGGGCAAGCACCAGTGTTCAGCGGGATGACCTCTGGAATAGTCGCGCTGTATCAGAAGTGTCCACATCTTGGTTGTCGTGTGCCTGAATGCAAAACATCGCAATGGTTTGAATGTCCGTGCCATGGGTCGCAATACAACCGTGTTGGTGAAAAAAAAGGTGGACCAGCACCGCGAGGCATGGATCGTTTTGGAGTTTCAGTGAATAACGGAATGGTTGTCATCGATACGGGCACAGTTTTTGGTGGTCCACCTATTGGAACGAACACATCTGGTCAAGAAGCAGAAGGTCCCCACTGTGTCGGCGGAACGGGTGGACACTAAGTGAATCTCGCAGTGATGCTCGCCGATACAACCACCACGATCGCCTGGGTGATTTTGCTTGTTTCGGTTTTGGGTTGGGTTATCTACGGCCTGGGCAATCTGCGCTCGTCGAAGCGCGAGATTGGTGCAGAGATCAAACTTGCCGCAAACCGCAAACCTTATTATGACGACGAGCGACTTGAGGGCGAAAAAATTCAGCGTACGCAGTTGATTGGTCTGTTGTGTCTTGCCGTCACGACGATTGCGCTGCCGCTCTATTGGATTCTTGAACCCGGTCGCATGGTCGGTGCCGAAAAAGAATTTCAACACCAATTTGAAACTTGGGGTACCGGGTTGTTTTCCACGACGGCCGATGGCGGTTATAACTGCGCCGGTTGCCACGGTGGCATGAAGGGTGGTGGCGGCGTCGCGTCTTATGCGATTTCAGATCCAAAGACTGGTCAAGTAAAACAAGTCAATTGGAAGGCACCAGCAATCAACACGGTTTTCTATCGTTACAGCGAAGAAGAAGTTCGATTCATCCTTGAATATGGTCGACCTTTCTCGCCGATGTCGGCATGGGGTTTGGTCGGTGGCGGCCCGATGAACGAACAGCAAATTCAAACGGTCATTGAATATGTCAAGAGCATTGAAATTCCGCGTGACGAAAATGGCAAATTGCCCGAAGAAAAACAACGAGAGATCCAAGCCGAGGCCGAGCGACTTGTCAAGGCGGGGACTTACGCATCTGTCGGAGAAGCGTTGTTCAATTTAGATTTAGGCAGCGGAAATTATTCATGTGCGCGCTGTCATACCAAGGGTTGGTCGTACGGTGAGCCAGAAATTACGGGCGGTGGCGCTTTCGGTCCGAACTTAACCGGTGGATCAGCAGTCAGACAGTTTCCACAACGTGACGAAATGATTGAGTTCATCAAGGGCGGAAGCGAACTCGGCAAGAGGTACGGTCAGCAAGGTCAAGGTTCGGGTCGAATGCCAGCTTTTGGTTTGGTATTGACAGATGAGCAAATTGTCGCCGTTATTGATTATGTGAGAGGTCTCTAAGAGTGCTCGCTCTGCTCGCCGTAAATTTCGAACCGCAACTTCGTGGCATCATTATTGTTGCAATTTCGGTTGGCGTATTAATCGGCGGTACCTATTTGGTGGTTGGCACGAATTTGGGCGCGCGACTTGGGTTTCTCGTCGTGGTTGCCGGGTTTTTTGGTTGGATGGCGATTATGGGGAGTATTTGGTGGATATATGGCATTGGCCTGACGGGTCGCGCTCCAACTTGGCAGCCCGGCGAGCCGACGACCATCGTCAGAAGTCCGGACTTGTTGGACGATGCGGAGATTATTTTGATGCCGATGCAACCATCAGGTGATGCAGTTGCCGACGCGGCTACGGCATCCATTGCTTTGCAGGGTGATGGATGGTTGTTGTTGCAAGAGTCCGATCCACGACGTGGTCAAGCAGTTGCGTCTGCCGATGAAATCATTCAAAATCAAGCAGAAGAGTTTGCGCTTGGTGAGTATGTCTCGGTTGCCGTTTATGACAAAGGTGGTGAACGATGGCCGAAGATCAGCGAGTCGCTCGACTTCGTGGCATTCTTTCATGATCCGCATTATTCAATAGTCGAGGTTGCATCGATCGTGCCACAGCGCACCGAGCCGGGTCGTGCACCCGCTCGACCAGAAATCGATGAAACTCAGCCTCGCCGATACATATATATGTTGCGCGATCTCGGCTCCAAGCGTCAGCCGTCAATTTTTATCACGATTGGTTCAACGATCATTTTCTTGTTGCTTTGTCGATTGCTGCACACTCGTGATCTGCGCTTGCGCAAGAATCTAAGTGCTGATGTTGGTTCACGTTCGCCAGCGAAGAGCTAACAACAGTGGGTCAGTATCTTCCGATTGCTGTTCTCGCAGTTTTGGCAGTCTTGTTCGGAGTTGGCTCATTACTCGCGTCTAAATTGTTGGCACCACGTCGGCCGAGTGAAGCAAAGCAAGCCCCATACGAATGCGGGATCGTGCCCAGCCTCGAAGCACCAGAACGGTTTCCGGTGAGTTTTTATGTTGTGGCGATGTTGTTCATCATGTTCGACATCGAGATCATTTTTGCTTATCCATACGCTGTGGCGAGCCAGTCGCTCGGGTCTTACGGTTTCTGGGAGTTAGTCGCGTTTAGCGCGGTTTTCTTCGTGGCGTTCGTCTATGTCGTCGCGCGCGGCGCCCTCGACTGGGGTCCTGTCAAAAAAGCGCGCAAGTTGGTCGAAGCTGATGGAGACATCTTGTCTGCATCGCGATCATCCTCCACGACAATTCGTCGGGTGGGGCTCGATGGTCGCGAGCAAGAGAAAGTTTCTGTTTGATGGGCTTGATCCAAAATGTTGCCGATGATGGTCTGGGTGGTCTTGAACATAATTTCTTGACGGGCCGCGTTGAAGATCTTGTGAAGTGGTCACGATCGCGGTCGAGTTGGGGCGCGACCTTTGGTCTTGCGTGTTGTGCCATCGAAATGATGACGGCGGGAACAGCCCACTACGACTTGGCTCGATTTGGCATGGAGGTTTTTCGTGCCTCACCGCGCCAAGCCGACATCATGATCGTCGCTGGTCGAGTCAGCCAGAAGATGGCGCCGGTGTTGCGGCAGGTTTATGACCAGATGATGGAACCGAAGTGGGTCATTTCAATGGGCGTGTGCGCCAGCAGTGGTGGAATGTTCAACAATTACGCGATCGTTCAAGGCGTAGATCAAATTGTCCCGGTTGATGTTTATGCACCTGGTTGCCCGCCTACGCCCGAAACTTTGATTCACGCAATTGAAACGTTGCACCAGTTGATCGAAGACGGTGAGATCATGCGCCGTCGCGACACAACTGGTGCGGGCGCGCAAGTCCGTATCCAAGAAGTTCCGGCGGGGACGACTACACCCGTAGTTATCGGACAGCGTTGAGTCGTGGCACAAATTTCGGGTCGTGTTGCTGACGATGTTCGTTTTGTCGCAAAGGACGATTACTTAAAAACACTTTCGGACTTGCGCACCGAAGGCTTTGAGATGTGCGTCGACCTCACCGCTGTGGACTATTTGACCCACCCAGGTCGCACAATCGCACCAGAAGTTGCCGGCCAAATTTCACTCGAACGTTTTGAAGTCGTAGTCAATCTGCTTTCGCTTTCGCAGCGTCGTCGCGTGCGTTTGCGGGTGCAAATCGCAGAATCGGATGCAGTTATCGACTCGGCTTTTGATTTTTACCCTGGCACCGAGGCGATGGAGCGTGAAGTTTTCGACATGTTCGGGATCAAGTTCAGTGGTCACCCAGATTTGACCCGCATCTTGATGCCCGAAGATTGGCAGGGTCATCCGTTGCGCAAAGATTATGCCCCCGGAAGTATTCCGGTTCAATTCAAGGGTGCCGCATCGTGACCACAACCGAGGACATGACGAACTCTGGTTCCACCGAAGTGGCGGCTGCTGGCACAAGCGAAGGTCGACAAGAGCTTCAACTACGTAAAGACATTTCAAACAAAGAATTCTTGCGCGGCTCAGGTGCCGTTTTGCGGATGAGCGAATCTGAAGTAGCGGCGCTGGCAGACACCCAGAGCGAAGACCAGACGATGATCATCAACATGGGTCCACAGCACCCGAGCACCCACGGTGTTCTCAGGTTGATGCTCGAACTTAACGGCGAAACCGTATTGCGATGCAAGCCCGTAATTGGCTACTTGCACACCGGCATGGAAAAGACGGGCGAGTCACTTACTTTCATGCAAGGTGCAACGAACGTGACACGCATGGACTATGCATCACCACTGAACAATGAACTCGTTTTTGCAATGACGACCGAAAAACTTCTTGGCATCGACCAAGACATTCCGGAACGTGCGGTGTGGATCCGCATGCTGCTCTCAGAATTAAATCGAATTAGCAGCCACTTGCTGTTTTTGGCTACGAACGGCATGGATATCGGCGCGGTTTCGATGATGCTCTACGGCTTTCGTGAGCGAGAAGAGGTTCTGAGATTTTTTCAAAAGGTCACCGGCCTACGAATGAATCACAACTTCATTCGACCCGGTGGCGTCGCGGCGGATCTTCCGGCGGGGTGGCGGGACGAAGTCTTGAACCTTCTTGAGGCTCTGCCGAAGCGACTTGCCGAGTATGAGATATTGATGACGGGTCAACCGATTTGGCGCGAACGTCTGCAGGGCGTGGGCGTGATTACGCGTGATGAAGCGATTGCGCTGTCGGCGACCGGTCCAATTTTGCGCAGCACAGGTTTTTCATGGGACTTGCGTCGCGATATGCCGTATCTGCGGTACGACAAAGTCGAGTTTGATGTGATCGTCGGTAGTTACGGTGACGCGTTTGATCGTTATTCGATTCGTTTGAATGAAATTCGCGAGTCGATGCGAATCGTCGGTCAAGTCTTAGATGCAATGCCCCAGGGCGACTATCGAATTCAAGACAAGAAAGTTACTCCGCCACCACGGGGCCGAATTGACGAGTCGATGGAAGCACTGATCCATCACTTCAAGATTTTTACCGAGGGTTTCAAAGTTCCCGAAGGTGAAGCGTACGTCGCAATTGAAAGCCCGCGTGGCGAGATTGCGTGTTATATCGCCAGCGATGGCTCGTCGACCCCTTATCGCATGCACGTGCGCGCCCCGAGTTTCATCAACATTCAGACCATGCCTCTGATGATGCGAGGTGGATTGGTTGCTGATGCCGTGGCTGTTATCTCTTCTGTTGACCCGGTCCTTGGTGAGGTGGACAGATGAGTCGCTTGAACGAAATGAACACAAAATCGGCGCGCGAGATTATCGCCAGGTACCCGCGTCCGAAGTCGGCTCTGATTCCGTTGCTGCATCTGTCGCAAGAACAAAATGGTTATATCACCCGAGAAGCGATGCAACATTTGGGGGAACTTGTGGGCGTGACCTCTGCCGAGGTTTATGGAACCGCAACCTTCTATGAAATGTTCAAATTCGAGCCGGTTGGAAAATATTTGATCAACATTTGCGGGACTATGTCATGCGCGCTGATGGGGGCAAATGAGTTGATGCACCATGCTGAAAAGAAACTTGGCGTGAACGCTGGTGGCACGACACCAGATGGCATGTTCACGCTCGCCCATGCCGAGTGCCAAGCCGCTTGCACGGAGGCCCCAACATTGCAGGTCAACTATCGCTATCGCTTGCGTGTGACGCCCACCGACTTGGACAATTTGATCGACAACTTGCGGGGCGGAAAATTAAAGGAAGAGTTTCCGCCGCATGGAGTGCTGTCAAAAGTGCGCCAGATTATTCCGACCGATCGTGCAGTGGGGGCAAAAGACCCGGAAGATGTCAACGAGTCACCGGCATGGCTAGACGGCAAGGCTGCACTGTGAGCAAGACATATGTGCATGCGCCAGGTTTCGTGGCGGGAGATCGACCAAAAATTGTCACTTCGCGATTTGAGTTTGCCGACTCGTATACCCTCGAGCGTTATCTCGCAACGGATGGATACAAGGGTTTGCGCGCGGCTTTGTCCCGACCAGCAAATGAAGTCCACGAAGACGTAAAAAGTGCGACGGTGCTCGGTCGTGGTGGTGCTGGTTTTCCGGCGGGCGTCAAGTGGGGGCTCACACCGCAGCAAGTTTGGCCGCGCTACCTGGTCGTCAACGGTGACGAAAGCGAGCCCGGCACCTACAAAGACCGTTTGTTGATGGAACGCGACCCGCATCAGTTGCTTGAGGGTTGTCTGATTGCTTGTTATGCCGCGGGTCTGTCGCAATGCTTCCTTTATATAAGAGGTGAGATGGCTGTTGCCCAAGAGCGCGTGGCTGTCGCGCTGAACGAGGCGTATGAGGCCGGATACATCGGCAAAAATATTTTGGGCTCTAAGTTCTCGGTCGACATTATTTTGCATTGGGGTGCAGGCGCTTATGTCGTAGGCGAAGAAACGGCACTGATTGAAAGCCTCGAAGGCAATCGCGGAATGCCACGACTCAAGCCGCCGTTTTTCCCCGCGGCGAACGGTCTTTATGGTCAGCCCACGATCGTGAATAACGTCGAGACTCTTGCCAACTTGCCGTGGTTGTTGAATAATGGCGTTGCCGCGTATACGGCGATTGGCACGAAGACATCACCGGGTACGCGGATGGTTGCTGTTTCGGGTCATGTCAAACGACCTGGCGTCTACGAAATCATCAACGGCACTACGACGTTTCGCGACTTGATTTATGGCCAAGAGTTTTGCGGTGGCATGCGCAATGACAACGCATTGAAAGCATTCGTGCCGGGTGGTGGCTCTGCACCGTGGTTCACGCCCGATCAACTTGATCTCCCGTTTGAGGCCAGCCAAGTCGGACCGGCTGGGTCGATGCTCGGCTCGGGTGCGGTAATGGTGATGGACGAGACGACTGATATTCCGGCGGCCGCGTTGACGCTGACCCATTTTTATGCACACGAGTCGTGCGGCAAATGCACGCCGTGTCGTGAGGGTGGAACTTGGCTTGAAAGAATCTTGCGCCGCGTAGTCGATGGTGACGGTACAGATGCAGATTTGCAGCAACTGCTCGAAGTTGGGGCGATGATTTGTCCAGGTGCGTTTCCGCATGCCGCCAATGAAGAATTAGGTTTGAAGGCTGTTCCGTTTCCGTACAAGATGACCACGATTTGTTTCGTCGGGCCATCGGCATTTGCCCCGGTGCATTCGGCTTTGACTCTGTTTAGAAGCGAGTTTGAAGCCCGCGTAAAAAAGCGCGTGACCATTCCGGTTACGGCAGTCGGGGCGTCGGCATGACGATCATGGATCCAATCAAAGAGAGTGTTGTCGACCCAAATGTCGTCAACATCACGATCAATGACAAACCGGTCGCGGCGCGAAAAGGTGAGTTGATTATTGCGGCGGCGGATCGAACCGATGATTTCATCCCCAGATTCTGTTATCACCCGCGGATGTCATCGGTGGGCATGTGTCGGCAGTGTCTTGTCGAAGTTGAAACACCACGGGGGCCGATGATCGTTGTGTCGTGTATGACGCCTGTGGTCGAGGGTCAGATCGTTCGCACCACAACCGACTCGGTCAAAAAAGCCCAAGAGGGCGTGCTCGAATTGTTGTTGGCGAATCATCCACTTGATTGTCCTGTTTGCGACAAGGGTGGCGAATGTCCGTTGCAAGATCAAGCGTTCAGCCATGGCCCGGGCGAGAGTCGATTCGTCGAAGAAAAGCGTCACTACGAAAAACCAATCGCAATCAGCGACATCGTCTACCTGGATCGTGAGCGATGCATTTTGTGTGATCGATGCACGCGGTTCGCCGACGAAGTTGCGGGTGATGCGTTGATCACGTTCACCAACCGTGGCAACGACACTCAGGTCCTGACATTTCCCGATGAGCCGTTCAGTTCATATTTCTCCGGCAACACCGTGCAGATCTGTCCCGTGGGTGCGTTGACGGCCAGGCCTTATCGATTTAAGGCGCGCCCGTGGGATCTTGAACAAACGGAAAGTACCTGCACTTCGTGTTCGGTTGGTTGTCGAACCGTCGTGCAAAGCAGTCGCGATGAACTCGTGCGATATCAAGGCGTGGATATCGACCCCGTGAATTGGGGGTGGCTGTGCGATCGCGGTCGTTACAACTTTGAGTCGGTGAACTCGCCCGATCGTTTGACGACGCCGCTAGTCAAGACCGGTACGGAACTTGTGGCAACATCTTGGTCTGTTGCTCTTGAAACCACTGCTCGCATGATTCGTCTCGCTTTGGCGGGTAATGCAAATTCGGTGGCGATCCTGGGTGGTGCTCGTGGCACGAATGAGGATGCATTTGCCTGGGCGATGTTGGCCGACAAACTTGGCATTGATCAGCGTGATTCTCAGTTCGGTGACGGTTTGAGCCCCGAAGTTTTCAACCTTGCTCAGGCGACGATCGATGAGACTTGCGCCGCGAGCACAATCATCTTGCTCGCTCCTGACCTTAAAGAAGAGTTGCCAGTTCTTTATTTGCGTGTCCGAGATGCGGCGCAGAAACGTAAATCGCGAATCATCGAAGTGAGTGCCCATGATTCTGGTTTGACCCCGCATGCGTGGCGCACCGTTGGCTTCGAACCAGGACACCAGGCGCGGGCCGTGCGCGAAGCATTGTCGACGCCAGAGATGAAAGAGCAACTTGCCCGCGGCCAAGTCGTCGTGGTTGTTGGTCGACCTAATTTGGCAGAAAACGAAATGTTCACGCTGCAAGCACTAGCCGAAGTTTTTATCGCGGCACCAAGCGTGAAAGTGCTTCCAGTTTTGCGCCGTGGCAACGTGCGCGGGGCGATCGCGGCGGGGTTGACGCCGCAAAATAATTCAGGTGATGCGACCGACATTTTGAATGCTGCAGCCGCAGGCAAGATTGATTGCTTGATTTTGCTTGGAGCAGACCCGATGGCCGACGTGCCTGATTCTGGCCTCGTGCAACGTGCATTTACCCAAATCAAAAACTTGATCAGCATCGACACGATGATCAACGATTCAAATCGCAATGCAGACGTTGTTTTACCAGCCGCTGCTTATGGTGAAAAAAATGGAACGACAACGAATCTTGAAGGTCGAATTAGTAATGTCGCACAAAAGATCACCCCGCGCGGCACTTCGCGCCCTGACTGGATGATCGCCACAGAATTGAGCATCAGCCTTGGCGTCGACATCGGTGTATCCAGTCTTGAAGATCTCAGCGAGAAACTCGTCGGCACCGTTGCAGCGTTTGCGCCAAGTGTCGACGCCAAATCAACCCATGGTGACGGGGTGCTAATGGCGCGCGAAACCCCGGTGACGATTTCCAGCAATCTGAGCAAAGTCATCGATCGAAATACGTACAACCTTCGATTGGTTGTGTCGCGCACGATGTATGACTCGGCAGGGTCGACTGTTTCAAGCCCATCGCTTGCAGGAATCATCACCGATGCCGCGATTTTTGTGAATCCTCTTGATCTTGCGCGCATTGGTGTCGTCGATGGGACCAACGTTCGCGTCGGCGCCGAAGGCACGAATATCGTGATAATGATAAAAAGTCACAATGGTGTGCATCGCGGTGTGGCATGGTTGCCGTTCAACCACACCGGCGTAGACATTCGGCCGTTGTTGAACATTTCAAACGATGTCATAGACGTGCGAATTGAGCCGATCAAATGATCGCCCTCGACCCGCTTTTGCAAGATGATCTGTTGTGGGCGCCGCTATTGATCGTGCTACTTAAAGTTTTGGTGGTCTTTGTTGTCGGGTTGCTCGCCACAATGTTGATGGTTTGGTTCGAGCGCAAAGCGATCGCCGGAATGCAGAATCGCATCGGTCCGAACAAAGCTGGTCCGTTCGGTATCTTGCAGACGCTCGCCGATGGCATCAAGTTATTTTTCAAAGAAGACTTATTTCCGAGTCGAGCCGATCGTTTTGTTTTTGCTCTTGCCCCGTTTTTGTCGTTCGTGCCGGCGTTTTTGGCGTTCGCAATTATTCCGCTCGGTGGTGATTTTCGCAACGGATCCTCGGGTGAAGTAACCCTGTTTGGACAGGTGACGCGAATTCAACTTGCTGATCCGCCAATTGGCGTGTTGTTTGCCTTGGCGATTTCATCGATTGCCGTTTATGGGATCATGCTCGCCGGCTGGTCAAGCGGTTCGAAATATCCGTTGCTGGGTTCGGTGCGTGCGACCGCGCAAATGGTCAGTTATGAAGCCGCACTTGGTTTGTCTTTGGCTTGTGTGTTGTTGCTTTCGGGCACATTGTCGACAAGCGGAATCGTTTCGGCCCAGACGACAATTGTCGACTGGCACATCATCTCGACGGGCATCGTGCCATTTTTTATCTTCATGATCGCCGCCACGGCCGAACTCAATCGGCCACCCTTCGACTTGGTCGAAGCCGAACAAGAACTTGTTGGAGGTTTCAACACCGAGTATTCATCCATCCGCTTCGCTCTGTTTTATCTTGCCGAATTTATGAATACCGTGACGATGTCAGCGTTGATCGTGACGTTGTTCTTTGGCGGTCCACAGCCAATCGCAGTCGGCAACTTTGTGCTGGATATTCCACTTCTGCCTAACGCCCTCGAGGGCACGGTGTGGTTGCTCGCAAAGATCCTGGTATTCCTATACATATACATCTGGTTCAGAGCGACGTTGCCGCGCTTGCGCTACGACCAACTGATGGATTTGGGTTGGAAGTTGTTGATCCCCGCGTCACTCGGGTGGTTCATGCTGCTTGCTGCACAGCGACTTGCTCGACAAAATAATTGGAATATCTTCGTTGTGACAGGCGCATCAATCGCCGTGCTTTTGATTTGCTATCTGTTGATGCAGGCGGCATTCGCAAGAAGCACCCGCGAGCGTGAGACACAGGGGACAATGTTCTAATGGGTTACCTCGGGGGATTCGCAGTTACTTTTCGCCAGCACGGCAAAAAGAATCGGGTGACTACTCAGTATTCGGGCGGCCGCATGTTTCGCCGCAAAAAGCGCAACGCCGAGAAGATGGATGCGAAGATTGACAAGCCCGAGCGATTGCATGGTCGTCACGTGCTCAATCGCTATGAAGACGGCATGGAGAAGTGCATCGGTTGCGAACTTTGCTCAGCGGTGTGTCCTGCCAAGTGCATTCATGTTCGCGGCGCTGACAACAACCCAGAATCGCCGACATCACCCGGTGAGCGTTTTGGTTGGATCTATGAGATTAATTATCTTCGCTGCATTCACTGCGACCTTTGTGTTGAGGCTTGTCCGACTGAGGCAATCACCGAAACAAAACTGTTCGAGTTTTCTTTCACCAATCGTCAAGATGCGATTTACACGAAGAACGAACTGCTGGTTGATCTCACCGGCAATCCACAACAACTTGAATGGGAAGACTGGCGCGAAGGCGAAGACAAAAACACTTCTGGTTGGATGCGCGCAACTGCCGCGTCGGGCGACGCCAGTTTCACGGGAGTCGTCGCATGGAGTGGCGAACTGGGTCATGGTGTGAGACCCGCGGAACAAAAGAGCGAATAAGTGGAGTTTTTCGTCTTCGTTTGTGCAGCGCTGATGATTTTGTTGGGCGCCGTGGGTGTCATCGTGCGCAAGCATCCCGTGCACGCAGCATTGAGTCTTGTTTTGACGCTGTTTGGTGTCGCCGTTTTATTTATCGCCCAAGAAGCCCACTTTTTGGCAGCCGTGCAAGTCATCGTCTATGCGGGTGCGATCGTGGTTCTGTTTTTGTTCGTGATTATGTTGCTGGGTGTCGACAGAGTTGAGAATCTGCGAACCGAACCTTTGACGGCACAACGACCACTGGCGATCATTGCAAGCCTCGGACTATTGGGCGTTCTCGTAGCGGCGATCGTCGACGGCAATGGGAAGATAAACGAGCGGGGATCGGGCATCAATGTGCCAGATTTGCAAAATGGTTCTGATGCCAACACCGTGCAACTCGCCGAGTCAATTTTTTCGCGATACGTCGTTGCGTTCGAGGTAACTTCAGTGTTGTTGGTCATCGCTGTGGTCGGCACCGTGTTGTTGACACGCAAAGCAAAGTTGGGTGCAAAGTGATCTCGCTAAGTTTGGCCCCAACTGCAACTTGGTATTTGATTTTGGCCGCCGTTTTGTTTGCCATTGGCACCTTGGGCGTGCTCGTGCGCAGGAACCCCCTGGTGATGTTCATGTGCATCGAACTAATGCTCAATGCGGTGAACTTGAGTTTCGTCACTCTGGCACGTGAACTAAACGACATCAACGGTCAAACGGTCGTTCTCTTCGTGATGGTGGTGGCTGCTGCCGAAGTCGTGGTTGGTCTCGGGATCATCGTTTCGATTATGCGCAATCGCGCGGCTCTTACCACCGATGATTTGGCAGAACTAAAAGGCTGATCATGTTGAACCTGATCTGGTTGATCCCGTTGTTGCCACTCGCGGGGGCAATGTTGAACTTGGTTCTAGGTCGCAAGTTTGGCGACCCACGCTCTGGTTGGGTGGCAACGCTCGCCACCGGTGGTGCATTTTTGCTTACCGTTATGGTTTATTTCGAGATGCTCGGTCTCGAAGCCGAAGAACGCACCCATGTCGAGGTGTTGTTCTCGTGGTTGCCAGTGGGCTCTTTGCAAGTCGACTTTGCGTTACTCGCCGACCCCCTGAGTATCGTCATGGCGCTTTTTGTTACGGGTATTTCTACGTTGATTCATCTTTATGCAATCGGATACATGCACGGCGACGCAAAGTTCTCGAAGTTTTTTCTTTACTTGAATTTATTTGTATTCAGCATGCTGATGCTTGTGCTTGGTGAAAACTTGCTCGTAACTTTCTTGGGGTGGGAGGGCGTCGGTGCCTGCAGTTATTTCTTGATCTCGTTCTGGCATACTCGAGACAGCGCGGCAGTTGCCGGCAAAAAAGCTTTCGTGACCAACCGTATCGGCGACTTCGGTGTGATGACCGCAATGTTCTTGGCATTTTCATCAGCCGGTTCCTTGTCTTATGGGGCGATCAACGAGGCTGCCCACGGAGGCGAACTGGCATCGGTCACGGCAACAGCAATTGCGATGTTGTTGTTCGTGGGTGCTTGTGGCAAGAGCGCGCAGTTGCCGCTCTATTTGTGGTTGCCCGATGCGATGGAAGGCCCAACACCAGTATCCGCGTTGATTCATGCGGCGACGATGGTTACCTCTGGCGTGTTTTTGATGACGCGAATGAATCCAGTGCTGCATGTTTCTTACGACTGGGCGTCAACCGTTATCGCGGTGGTCGGTGCTGCAACGGCGCTTTATGCGGCCACTATCGCAGTAGCCCAAAACGACATCAAAAAAGTTTTGGCATACAGCACGGTCTCGCAACTCGGTTTCATGTTTTTAGCAATCGGCTCTGGCGCATATGTCGCGGCAATTTTTCACATGGTGACCCACGCATTTTTTAAGGCTTTGTTGTTCTTGGGTTCTGGTTCGGTGATTCACGGCATGCATCATCAACAAGACATGCGACGCATGGGTGCATTGCGCAAGGTCATGCCGATAACTGGTTTCACTTTCATCATCGGCTGGTTGGCGATTGCGGGCGTGCCGCCATTTGCCGGCTTTTGGTCAAAAGACGAGATTTTGCTTTATGTTTTTGCGAAAAGCCCGGCGCTATACATTGTCGGCATTGTCACCGCGCTGCTGACCGCTTATTACATGACGCGTCAAGTGATCATGGTGTTCTACGGTGAGGCGAGATGGAATGATCACAGTGAAGAGCACGGTGCGCACGGCGATATCACCCCGCATGAGAGCCCACGAGTGATGTTGATTCCGCTGCTTGTTTTGTCGGTGCTCTCGATATTCGGCGGCGCAATGCAGCTGCCGTTCAGCAAGAAACTGCATTTTTTAGAACATTGGCTGGCGCCAGTGGTCGAAGAATCAGAGGCTTATATTGGCAAAACTTGGGCTTATCAGAACAAGTATTTATTGCTACTGCTTGCCGTCGTTGTCGCGGTGACCGGCATATTGATTGCGATAGCCGGCTATGGCAAGGCCAAGTTCAAAGTTGTTGAACCAAAAATTCTTGAACAAGCCTGGAAGTATGACGCGACAGTGAGTCGCGCCATTGCCGGCCCGGGAGCGACGACGTTCAATTTCGTTACGTGGATCGACGACAATATCGTGGACGGCATCGTCAACGGAGTTGGTGAATCAATAAGCGGCATCGCCGGCTCCGTGCGTCGAGCGCAAAGCGGTTTTGTTCGCACCTATGCGCTCTTGATTAGCCTCGGCGCAGTTTTGGTCTTGGCATGGTTTTTATTGCGTGGAGTTCTGCTGTGATTGCCGCATCAACCGAAAGTTTAAGTTTTCCAATTTTGTCGGCGCTGGTTGTCTTGCCGCTAGTTGGTGCGATAGTTGTTTCGCTGTTGGGTAAATCGCGTGCTGAATGGATGAAACTCGCCGCGATGACATCGAGCGTGACTACAGCCGCGTTTTCGTTGTGGTTGTTGGCGGAGTTCAAATCAGGTGAGGCCGGATTTCAGTTTGTTTCGCAACACCTATGGATCTCACAGTGGGGCATCTCGTGGCACCTCGGAGTCGACGGAATTTCTTTGTTCTTGGTCGTGCTAACCGGAATTTTATTTCCCTTGGTAATCGTTGGCATCGACCCGCATCACAACGAAACTTCGTACTTTGCCTGGATGTTGTTGTTGCAAGCCGGCGTCATGGGCTCGTTCTTGGCACTCGACCTGTTCTTGTTCTTCGTGATGTTTGAAATTGTCTTGGTGCCGATGTATTTCTTGATCGGTGGTTGGGGTTATGACCAACGCGTTTATGCGGCGACGAAGTTCTTCTTGTACACAATGACCGGCTCTGCATTTATGCTCGTCGGAATTATCGCTACGGTTTCACTTGCTCGACGCGATCTCGGTATCGTGACTTTCGATCTAATCAAGATCGCCGAGGGTGCAAATTTTTCGACCAACGCCGCACGATGGTTATTCGTCTCGTTTGCGATTGCTTTTGCCGTGAAAGTTCCACTTTTTCCATTCCACACTTGGCTGCCGGATGCTCACACGCAAGCGCCAACGGGCGGCTCAGTAATTTTGGCGGGCGTGCTTCTCAAGATGGGCACATATGGTTTCTTGCGCTTTGGCATTTATCTGTTTCCCGAGGCGGCGATGTGGGCGCAACCCGCGCTGTTCACCCTTGCGGTGATCGGAATTATTTATGGGGCAATTGCCGCGACTATGCAGCGCGATCTGAAGCGTTTGGTCGCTTACTCTTCGGTGGCTCACCTTGGATTCATCGTGCTCGGCGCCTTTGCACTTAGTTCGCAAGCAGTAACCGGCGCGGTAATGCAAATGGTCAATCATGGTGTTTCAACCGGAGCATTGTTCTTGTTGGTCGGAATGATCTACGAGCGGCGTCACACCCGAGAGATCGCCGAACTACGGGGCATTCAACATGTTGCCCCGATTTTTGCTGGCGTATTCACGGTTGTCATGCTGTCTTCGATTGGCCTGCCGGGCTTGAATGGTTTCGTCGGTGAATTCTTGATTTTGATCGGTTCGTTTGAGGCTGCAAGATGGTGGACGGTCGTGGCTACGGTCGGTGTTGTTTTGGCCGCGTTGTATTTGTTGTGGGCCTATCAGCGAGTGTTTCACGGAGAGCCGGACGAAGCAAATGCATCTTTCAAAGAAATCTCCGCCAAAGAAGGAATGCTGATGGCCGTGTTCGTGGCGATCATCGTGTTCACGGGTGTTTATCCCAAACCGATGCTCGAGCGCATTGAACCAAGCGTCAATTCTTTCATTGAACATGTTGAAAGCAAGACAAAGTGAACGACCTGTCGACATTTGTCGGACCAAAGATTGAATGGTTAGCGATCTCGCCGCTGTTGACACTTTTGGCAGGGGCGTTGGTTTTGCTTTTGGTCGGCTCGCTGACGAGTCATTGGCCGTATCGGCTTTATGCGATTACGGCCGGCATGACTTCGGCAGTGGCGATTGGTTTTTCAATTTATTTGTGGCGCGATGTGACGACGAATGGCCCGAGATTGCTTATTGACGGAGCATTGGCGTTGGATCAATTTGCTTTGCTCAGTTCAATCGCCGTGATCGTTGCCGTTTTGTTGGTCAGTTTTATAACGAGTGACTATCTATCGCGCGAAGGTTCTGATTTGCCAGAAATCTATGCACTTTATTTGACCTCAGCAATCGGCGCTCTCGTGATGATCGCAGCCAATGATTTGATCGTGCTGTTTTTGGGTCTTGAAACTTTGAGCCTCTCCCTTTATTTGCTTGCCGCCAGCAACCGCAAACAAACTTCGAGTCAGGAAGCAGGATTGAAGTACTTCATTCTCGGTGGTTTCTCGTCGGCATTTTTCTTGTACGGAGTCGCACTGACCTACGGTGTCACCGGCACAACACGATTGATCAGCTTGGACCTGGCACTCAACGCTTACATCGCCGTGCCTCGCAATGACGCAATTTTGCTCATCGGTATCGGCATGATTTTGGTCGGCTTCGCATTCAAAGTTTCGCTGGTGCCATTTCAAATGTGGACGCCGGATGTTTATCAAGGTGCACCCACTCCGACCACGGGATTCATGGCATCGGTCGGCAAGATCGCAGCAATCGTTGCGCTCGTGCGGGTTTTTGTCGTTGCGTTTCCGTCACGTAGTGATGATTGGGGCACCGTTGTGCTCGTACTCTCGGCACTCACTCTCGTTGTTGGTTCGGTGGTTGCCATCGTGCAGACGAACATCAAACGGATGCTGGCCTATTCGTCGATCAGCCACGCAGGTTTTATTTTGGTCGGTCTCGAAGCCGCATCGCATCGTGATTCCGTAAATGTGGGCGATGGGCTCATCGCCGTCGTCGTTTATGTCGTGTTGTATGCCGCACTTGTTGTCGGCACATTCGGTGTCGTAACTGTTGTCGCTCGCGACTCAAGTGCGGACGCAACTTCGCTGGACTCTTTCAAGGGTCTCGCCAAAAATCAACCGTTGCTTGGTCTTGTGATGACGGTGTTTTTGTTGGCGCAAGCTGGCATGCCTTTGACAAGCGGTTTCGTGGCGAAGTTTGCCGTGATTCAATCGGCTGTCGCGGTCGGCAGTTATCAACTTGCGGTGATCGCGATGGTTTGTGCGGTGATTGCGGCGTTCGTTTATTTGCGGATCATGGTCAGTATGTGGCTTGCGGATAGTCCTTCGCCTGAAAAAGTTGTAGTGCCGGCACTTTCGCGAATGGCAATCGGTGTCGCTTTGGCGATAACCCTGGTAATCGGCCTCTTGCCAAGTTTGATTCTCGACATCACCTCGAACCTCACGCAACTCGCCACCAAATAGTTCTACCAATAGAGCTTTAATAGGGACTTGAAATCTGAACTACTATTTTGGCGTGCCAATGAGACTTTGCGACTCGAATTTGCAGGCTTTTGCGCAGAGAATTCGTGCGAGGGTTATTGAAACATCACATAAGGCGCACAAAGGTCATATTGGTAGCGCGTTATCGATATGTGAGATAGTTGCGGTAGTCGCAGCCAACGCGAGGGGCTTGGGGACGAAAGAAATAGCGAGAGATCGCGTGGTGCTTTCAAAAGGTCATGCCGCTCTCGCTTGGTACTCAGGCCTGGAGCAAATTGGTGTGATTACATTGGAGACTTTGAATACCTATATGTGCGATGGTTCACTTTTGGGAACGCATCCCGATCCACAATTGGATGGAGTCGACTTTATGACTGGGTCGCTCGGTCAAGGTATTGGTTATGGGGTTGGCGCTGCACTCGCAGGTCGTCTCGCCAAAGATCAGCGAAGATCTTTTGTCGTATTGAGCGATTCTGAGTTGAATGAAGGGTCGACTTGGGAGTCAGCGGCGCTTGCTGGTCAGTTAAAGCTTACGAATCTGGTTGTGTTTCTTGATCTAAATGGTCAGCAGGCACTTGGCAAAACCAGAGATATTCTGCCGACAAGTGTCGCCGTCGGAAGTTGGGCAGAATTCGGCTGGAAT
>SYNW01000031.1 GCA_005805045.1 Actinomycetota bacterium | reverse complement strand
ATGGTTATTCGGCGAACCTACCACTCGCCGACATCATGCGCGACGATTCGCTCGTGGTCTATGCGTATGAAGGTGAGGACATAGATCCGATTCATGGTGGGCCGGTTCGACTTTTGATCCCACAGTTGTATTTTTGGAAATCTCCGAAGTGGTTGCGCAGATTAGAACTGATGTCAGCCGATGCACCAGGCTTTTGGGAAGAAAACGGTTACCACATGTACGGTGATCCGTTTTTAGAGCAGAGATTTTGGGGCGACTGAATTGTTAAAACAGAAAGCTAAATAGTCGTGGCGCAAAAAGTGTCGCCCATTGGCAACGACGACGAAAGTTCAGGATTCGTCTCACCGTAGAGCGCGGTCAACATTCCTTTGACCATGCCTCGATCTACTGCACAAATCACCGGGTGTTCTATTGCCAGATCGCCGAACGGGCAGTGATTGTTGACGATGCGAAGTTGATTGTTGCGGTGATCAGTGTGGGCGGCAAAGCCGTGGGCGGTCAAAGCGTCGGCAACCGTCTGTAGTGCTGCACGCAATGAACGTTGAGTTTTATTTATATCGGCGCCGATGAGACTTGTTGCCATTGCGCGACCATATTGCTCGCCAACTTCTTCGGCCATCACGGTGGCTTCTTTTGGCGTCAACAGAGTCAATGCTTTGCCGAGCAGAGACAAAACCAAATCGTCGCTGCGAACTGGAAATTCAAGAGTTTGATTTGGGTTCGTCGCGGTGTAGTGCTTAGACGGCCGACCAGCGCCCGCGCCGTCTTGTCGAGAAATTTGCACCTCAAGATATCCACCTGCGGCAAGTTTGTCGAGGTGATGGCGGGCGACATTGGCATGCAGCTCAAATTTTTCTGCAACTTCACCTGCGGTCACACCATTTTGTGATTCGCGAGTGAATAAATAAATTGCTCGGCGCGTCGGGTCACCGAATGCGGATGTGATTGCTGACACCGTGGCGGTGAATTCGGTGTCGTTCAGTGGGCTAGTGACCTCGCGTGATGCAGAAGTCGTCGCAGAAGTTTGCCCCACTTCAGGTGCTTTTCGACTCATAAGAGATATTCTACCTATAGCCATAGTGTTTATTATTTAGCGACCCGATCGGATCAAACCCCAAGATGTCGATGCCAACCGTAGAACAACTCATTGACGTATTGCGTCCAGTCCAAGACCCAGAACTACATCGTTCAATTGTCGATCTCGGCATGGTACGTGATGTTCAAATTCAACCGTCGGGCGCAGTGTCGCTGACGGTCGTGTTGACGATCTCGGGTTGTCCGTTGCGCAACGAGATTCAAAATCGAGTCAACACGGCTTTGCGCAGTCTTGACGGAGTCAAAGATGTTGCGCTTAATTTCGGAGTGATGAACGACGACGAACGAGCAAAGGTTCGCGAACTCGTGCATGGCAACCCGGCTGCGACGGCGGGCAGCAGCCCAGCGCAAGGCCACTCGGAAGGAAGAAAAATTTCTTTCGCCCAGCCCGGCTCGAAGACGCGACCGATTTTGATTTCTTCGGGCAAAGGTGGCGTCGGCAAGAGCAGCGTCACGACAAATCTTGCGGTTGCTTTGGCCGCTGCCGGTCACAAAGTTGGGGTGGTCGATGCCGACATTTATGGCTATTCGATTCCACGAATGTTGGGCACAGATCGCGATCCAGTTGCGATCGACAACATGTTGTTGCCACCCGAGGCTTGGGGCGTGCGTTGCATTTCAATTGGTTATTTCGTGCCCGAAGGTCAGGCCGTGGTTTGGCGAGGTCCGATGTTGCACAAAGCGCTCGAACAGTTCTTGACCGATGTCTATTGGGACGAGCCGGATTTTTTGTTGGTCGACATGCCACCCGGCACCGGCGACATCGCTTTGAGTCTCAGCCAATATTTGCCCCGCGCCGAAGTGTTGGTGGTTACCACGCCGCAAGTTGCCGCACAAAAAGTTGCACGCTTGTCTGCGGCGATGGCGGCCAAAGTTAATCTTCCCGTTCGAGGCATCATTGAAAATATGTCTTGGTTTATCGGCGAGGACGGTCAGCGATACGAATTATTCGGTAGCGGTGGTGGCCAGTCATTGGCCGAAGAATTGAACGTGCCACTGCTGGCGCAGATTCCTTTGGTCGAAAGCTTGCGTGAGGGTGGAGATACTGGTCGACCGATTGCGGCTGTTGCCCCAGACTCTGAGGTGGGTTTGATTTTTGCACAACTCGCAAAGCGAATCGCCGAAGACATGAAGCCCAAGAAGGTCTTCAGCGCTGCGCTCAAAGTCAACTAGTGCGTCTAATGCATTGCGCCTAGTGTGTTAGATAACCAATTTCAAGGTCTACAACAAAACAAACGAAAGAAGAAAACAGTGGATATTCGAATCGGCGTAACTCATGCCCCGCGAGAAATTTCTCTCGAAATGCCAGACGATGAAAAAGCCGTCGAAAAAGTTCGGGCTGCAGTCGTGTCGGCCCTTGAGGGCAAGGCGGCAGTTCTTTGGATAACCGACAAACGTGGCAAGGAAACGGCAATCCCTTCAGCGAAAATTGCTTTTGTTGAGTTTGGCGCACCAAACGGTGATCGCAAGATGGGTTTTGGCAGCTAGATCTGAAAATTAATCATGCCAACCCTTGTTGAGATTGCGCACGAACACAGCGTTATTGATGAGGCATCGCTCGAGCATTTAGGTTCTTTGTTGTCTGAGTGGGGCATGCTGGCCGACTTTTGTTTCGCCGACATGCTGCTTCACCTTCCGTCTGTAAATGGAGAGTTTGTTGTCGGTGCCCAAGTGCGAGCGGCAACAGGTCAAACACTTTACGACATCGACTTGGTTGGCACAGTTGCCGACCCGATCGAACGCAAGATGATTGATCAGGCGTTTCAAACAGAAAAAGTTGTGACTGGCGAGATTAAAGTTGACTCGCTTGTCGAGCCGGTGAATTTGATGGCGATTCCGGTGCGATTAGAACAACGAATCGTCGCTGTTTTGACTCGCAAGTGGTCTCAACGCTCTGGTCGCAAACCTGGTCAACTCGAACGCACTTACTTGGCGATCTTCGATGATTTCACAAAAATGATCTCAACGGGTTTGTTTCCGTTCGCGGGTCGCGTCGCCGATGCGAGCGTGGCGCCACGAGTGGGCGACGGCGTGATCGTGCTCGATGCCGAAACCCGGGTGCGTTATGCGTCTCCGAATGCGGTATCGGCATTGCATCGAGTCGGCGTGAGTGCGAATGCGGTCGGACAGACTCTGGCTGAACTTGGCGTTGCCGAGACCGCCGCACGCCACGCGTTCGAGCGACTAGAGCCAGTCGTCGAAGAATTCGAGCAGACTTCAGATGTCACGCTACTGACGCGAACGATTCCGACTTTGAGGCGATCTGGTCGACAAATTGTCGTGACCGGTGGCGTTGTATTGTTGCGCGACGTTTCAGAGTTGCGTCGCCGTGATCGCTTGCTGCTTACCAAAGACGCGACGATTCGAGAGATTCACCATCGCGTTAAAAATAATTTACAGACGATTTCCTCGCTTTTGCGATTGCAGGCCCGCAGATTAAAGAGTCAAGAAGCAATCGAGGCGATTGCCGAGTCGGTGCGACGCATTCGCACGATCGCTCTCGTGCATGAAACTCTCTCCCACGAGGCGGGCGAAGATATTTTGTTCATTGAAATCGTCCGCCCATTGTTGCGTCTGGTTGAAGAAGGACTGCAATCGACTGATCGGCCCGTCAAGTTCAGTGTGATTGGTGACGGCGGTCGTCTACCAGCCACTGTCGCGACCCCGCTTTCTGTGGTAATTCTTGAACTTTTGCAAAACGCGGTTGACCACGGTTTTCCCGAGGGTAGTCGTGGTGGGTCGGTGCTCGTCGTGCTTGGCATCCATGAAGATGGTGCACTAACCATTCGGGTGATTGATAACGGCCAAGGCCTCAAGCCTGACTTTGAAATGGCGAACGTGACCGGGCTCGGTTTGTCGATCGTGCGAACGCTCGTCACGACAGAACTCGCCGGCACGATTCGGATGCGGGCGGCAAAGGTCAGTGACTCGGCAAAAGACCTGACAATCGCCGAAGATGGCGATGGGACAGTTGTCGAACTTTTGATACCAGCAGTTCGCGACTAGAAGTCGCGATGCACTTTCTAGGCCATTAAACGAGAGTTTCGGCGCTCGGCCGCGCGACGACGGCGGATTTCGCGACGCTCGTCTTCGGACATGCCACCCCAAATGCCCCAGTCCTGATTTGTTTCAAGAGCGAAGTCAAGGCACTTGCCGCGTACTGCACATTCGTCGCAAACAACTTTTGCCTCAGTTATCTGAATTAATGCTTGGCCAGTCGTACCGATCGGGAAAAAAAGTTCTGGGTCTGTGTCTTTGCAAGAAGCGTTTCGCCTCCACGAATAATCTGCAGAACCGAGGGCCAGGCTTGTTGCGAGAAAAGACATTTATGATCCCCTTAACTTAATTTGTGAATTCTTGTGATGTCTTGGGCTCACGCTAGAGAGCAATTGTGCGGTTAGCAATGGGCAAACCTCATTTTCTTTTCTTTTTTATTTTTACAGGTTTGAGGTTCTGAGATGTGATTTCTTGTAGCCTGCGGGCGTGACCCAAGTTATGGCACACCGCGGTGCTTCAAAGGTCGAAGTCGAAAATACAACCGTGGCATTTACAAGAGCCCTTGAAATGGGTGCTGATGCGGTCGAATTGGATGTACGCCGTTGTGGCTCGGGAGAACTTGTCGTGCATCACGATCCAAAGTTGAGTGACGGTCGCGCAATTATTCTGGTCGATAAAGAAGATTTGCCAAGTCATATTCCAACCTTGGCTGAAGCGCTAGATGCGTGTGGCTCGATGTGGGTGAACATTGAAATCAAAAATGAGCCCAAAGAGCCGGACTTTGATCCACAAGAGGTTACGACGCGAAAAGTCGTTGAGTTTCTTCGTCAGCGTGGTTCGCTTGATCGTTGGCTTATCTCGTCGTTTCGCCGTGAAACCGTCGACCTAATTCGCAGTCTGATGCCAGAACTAAAAACAGCATGGTTGGTGATGACTCTTGACAACGCCGAACTTGAGTCGGTCGCCAAAAAAATGTCGGGCCAAGGTCATACGGCGTTGCATCCTTGGGTCAAGCAACTGAGTCAGCCGATGGTCGATGTATTTCATCGACATGGTTTGCAGATCAACACCTGGACTTGCGATGACCCTGCGAGAATGCAAGAACTAATTGACTGGCAAGTTGACGGCATCTGCACCAATGTGCCCGACGTCGCCCTGCGAGTTGTTAACTCGCGTCACTGAAAAGTTCTAGATGGTTATTGGTTTTATGAGGCGAAGGGCGTCGGGGCAGTGTTCGATGTGCAGTGAAGTTTGTTCGCCGAGGTAGTCGCCATCAAGTTGATATGGAAACGGTGCCGAAAAATCTATTTTCACATCTTCTACATCTGTGCGAATATCGATGCCAGGTGATGCGTTGATTTGATCTTGACGAACCGACTGGATGATCGTGCGGACCATCAATGGAGTAGTCAGTTTCCTGAAAGTCACCGCAACTAATTTTTTGTCCAGCGAGGCTGCGGTTGAAAGATTGACCGCCATCTTGCCGACGTAGGTGTACGGGTTCGAATTGAGCACGACCGTGAAGTAGCCGTTCGGTATTTTTTTGCCGTCAATTTCAACGCTGAAGTGCGGATACTTTCTGTCGTAGTTGCGAAACCAGGCTTGCAACGTCGATAGTGCAAATAGCGGTTGACCAATTATCCGCTTGAGCGAGGCTCGTCGTTCGACGAGCTCAACAACTGCAGCGTCAAAACCAATGCCGGCATGAAAGCAGAAGTATCGCCCATTGGCGCGTCCCAAACTAATGGGGTGAATGTTGTCGTGATCGAGACCGGAACTGAATTGCTGCAACGCAGTGATCGGGTCATTGGATGCGCCGAGGTTGCGCACGAACACGTTTGTCGAACCGCCAGGCAACATCATTAACGCGGTTTGGCTGCCTGCCAGACCCGTCGCAACTTCATTGAGAGTTCCGTCACCACCAAAAGCCACGACGGCATCGACCCCGCGATCGGCCGCGTCTTTGGCAAATCGCGTGGCATGACCACGTTCGTTGGTCTCCACGACCTGCACGCTGTGGTGGCGGGCAAGGTATTGGTGCACCGCGACGGTGTTTCGCGGATTAACCGAGGATGCGAACGAGTTCACAATGAGCAAGATCTGCAAGATCATCAACGGTATCAGTGTTTTGAGATCAGATTTTTGCGTGGTTGTAGGCGATAATAACGGTAAGAATAGAAGCCATGAATATCGTCGTATGTGTCAAGCAAATTCCAGATCCAGCCAGTCCCGGGGCGCTTGACGCCACAACTCACGCGCTGAAGCGTGACGGAAAATTAATTCTCGATGAGTCCGATGCTTACGGCGTTGAGATGGCGTTGCAACTTGTTGCCACAGCCGGCTCGGGCGAAGTTTATGTTGTGTCGATGGCGCCGAACGGCGAAACATCCGGCATGCGCACCGCGTTGGCGATGGGTGCCGTTAAAGGATTATTGGTCAGTGATCCCGCGCTCGCCGGTTCAGATGCGTTGACCACTGCAAAAGTATTGGCTGCGGCGGTCAACAAACTTGGTGGTGCAGATCTTGTGATTACGGGCACCGAATCTTCGGACGGTTACACCGGCACGGTGCCGGAGCAAATTGCAGAGTGCCTCGGTTTGCCATCGGTAACTTTCGCCAAGAAAGTAAAAATCGAAGGATCAGTTTTGAAAGTCGATCGTCAAAGCGAATCTGGTTACGACGAAGTTGAGTGCACATTGCCGGCCGTGATCAGCGTGACTGCTGGTGTCGTCGAGCCGCGCTATCCAAGTTTCAAAGGCATCATGGACGCAAAAAAGAAGCCGCTTGATGTTGTGACCGCAGGTGACCTTGCCGTGACGCCAACTGGTTGGGCTGGCGCCGGACAAAAAATCGTCAATGTAACGCAAGCTGAGGCCCGCAAAGCCGGACAAGTCATTGAAGATGACGGTGAAGCGTTCGGCAAAATTGTTGCATTCCTTGAAAATCTAAAGTTGATCTGAGAGCAAAAGGTAAACACACATGACAATCAATAATGTTTGGGTTTTCGCACAAGCTTCTGGTGGCGTCGCAACAACTGGCACTCTCGAATTGCTTACAAAGGCGCGATCGCTGTCCAGCAAAGTCACTGCATTTGTTGGTGGCGATGCGAGCGCAATCGCTGCTTCGCTTGGCGAATATGGTGCGACAAAGGTTTATGCAACTGGTGACTTGAACGGCAAATTGCCTGGCGTTGCAATTTCAGCGGCGATGAAGTCGATCATTGATTCGGGTGACGCACCAGACGTGATCATGTTCCCGCAAAACTACGAAGGCCGCGACACAATGGCGCGGTTGTCGGTGAAACTCGATCGCACGGTGTTGACTAACAACATTGACATCGCTGACTCTGCCGATGGCGTTGTTGCGACGACACCGATTTTCGGTGGCAACATTTTGGTTGCTACCGCCTTCAGCGGACAGGGCCCATACTTGGTTTCATTCCGCCCAAAAAGTTTCGCCGCCGAGCCTGCAGGCGCGAGTTCGCCCGAGGTTGTTGCAGTCACGGTGCCTGACCTTGGCAAGCAGGGTGGCGCAAAGGTTGTCGCAGTTCACACCGAGCAATCGTCCGGACCAAAACTTGATGAAGCAGCAGTTGTTGTTTCTGGTGGTCGCGGTCTCGGCGAAGCCGGTAACTATTCGTTGATCGAAGACCTTGCAAAACTTCTTAAGGGTGCTCCTGGTGCGTCGCGTGCGATCGTTGACGCTGGATGGGTGCCTTACTCATATCAGGTTGGTCAGACCGGCAAAGTCGTGAAACCAAGCGTTTATATCGCGGCTGGCATTTCCGGCGCAACCCAGCACATGGTCGGCATGAAGGGTTCAAAGAACATCATTGCGATCAACAAAGACAAAGAAGCGCCGATCTTCGGCATCGCAGATCTCGGTATCGTCGGTGACGTGCACAAAGTTCTGCCAAAACTGATCGAAGCGCTCAAGTCCCGCTCGTAGTTTCGTTGCGCAGAGTTTGCGCGATTCAAATCGTTGGCGAAGGCTGTTTAGACGAGGGGCCAGGGATAATGGCGGCCCGAGGGATCGACTGGAAATAGCGCCCCATCAAGCAGCCATTTTGCGCGTTCAGTGATGGCGACAACCTCTTGTTCGCTGAGCAGAGTTGCAACTTCGAGTGGCACCGTCTGCGTTATTGGTTTGATTTGATCCAGCAGTGGTTGGGAGATTTCTTCGCCGCCGAACTCCCAGATGACGGTGCGCAACTTGAAATCGGCGGCAAAACAGACACCATGGTCGATGCCCCAAACGCGCGAGTTTTTGTCTACCAGAATATGGCCCGACTTGCGGTCGGTGTTGTTGGCCAAAATATCGAATGCGCACATCGCGCGAAACTGATCGTGTAAATCTTGGCGCTGTTCAAAAATCGTAAAGTAGTGCTCGTCGGGGTCGGCATCAATCAACAACTGCACTGAACCCTCGCCACTTGGGCCGTCGCGCAACACGGTTGGTGGCACGAAGCCCAAACCCATCGTCTCAGAAAGTCGATAGGCGGCGACTTCACGGCGGTGAAGACCGGGTTCGAAGTCCCATAGCGGCCGTTCACCGCGCATTGGTTTGTAAATTGCTTGGATTGACTTGTCATCGAGAGCAAGCGACACCAAATATGTGGCGTTGCTGCTGTAGGGCATACGCATCACGACCGACATTTCGCCGTGCAACAAAACATCAAGTTGTTCGGCGCTATCTAGTTCATGCGTGGACACAAGTGGCCATCTTTGTTAATTGGCCGGCCACAAAAAACACACGATGGCCGACCCGACGAAACAACTTCGTCGGCGTGTTTGCAAAATGCGGCAGCCTGACCACGGGTGATGTGGGCCCGAATGTGCGAGATATCTTGCTCGGAGATCTCGGTTTCATCTTCGGATGAGATTTCAATTTCGTCGAGTTGAATCACGAGGCGATCACTGAGCGTGTCGTATGCGAGACCGACGGTGCCGAGTACGAACTCGGGCTCGATCGGCTGAGACAACTGCATTGCGTCGCTGATTGGCCCGTGCGAAACATCTGGGGCATCAGCCAAGAGTTTGCGCAAATATTCTGACATCGCTGCAACTTGCTCTTTTTCGCATTTGATTGTGATGCGCTGACCTTCGGCGCGAACTTGCAACACAAAAGTGCGTTTGCCTGGTTCGCCGAGGGCCCCCGCGGTGAACGCATCGGTTGAATCGAACTCGAAATATACGCTCATGAGATCTGCAGATCGGCGAGGTCGCCACCAGTCGAGTTGACGGTCAACACAACTGGGCCGTGCGCCGAATAAGAAACGGCGCTGACCGAACATGTGCTGATGACGATGCGCTGAAACAAGTCGAGGTGCGTGCCCATGGCGTGGGCGACAGCCGCTTTGATCGGGTCGGCGTGCGAAACACAAATCACGATGCCACCCGGGTGCGCTTTGCGCAGGTCATCGAGGGTCGAGACGATGCGAGTCTGCATCTCGGTGAAACTTTCGCCATTCGGAAATCGAAAAGTACTGGGTGCTCGCTGAACAGTTGACCACTCTGGCAGTTTCATCAACTTGCCGAGCTCTTTACCCGTCCATTTGCCGAAATCGCACTCGAGCAAACCTTTGTTGATGATGATTTTCTTGTTGAGAACTTTGCCGATCGGGGCAGCGGTCTCGCGAGCACGCTCGAGCGGCGAAGAATAAATTGCCGAGACTTTGTTCAGTTTGCTGAGTCGCTTGGCGACCCCGTTCGCTTCGTTTTGGCCGACATCGCTCAGGTGCAGGCCAGCAGCACGACCAGGCAGCAGTTTGCCGGTACTCGGCGTTTTACCGTGACGCACCATGATGATCAGGGTCGATGCCTGGGGCTTGGTTTTCATGGTCGTCATTTCAGATCTTCAAACTATCGGCACAGCGCATAATCTCGTGGTGTGGCGCTTCAGAGCGAATTCAACAAACTTGCCGACGAGATAACCGAATGTCACAAGTGCACACGACTCGTCAAATGGCGCGAAAAAGTTTCGATTGAAAAGCGAGCCTCGTATGCGAGTGAAACTTATTGGGGAAAGCCGATCGCCGGTTTCGGTGACACTCGCGCCAAAATTCTCGTGTTGGGTCTTGCGCCCGGAGCACACGGGGCAAATCGAACAGGTCGCATTTTTACTGGCGACCGAAGCGGCGACTGGCTATTTCGGGCGATGCACAAGGCAGGTTTGGCCTCGCAACCAGAATCAATTTCACGCAAGGACGGGCTGAAACTATCCAACGCATGGGTGTCGACTGCCGTGCGCTGTGCGCCACCCGACAACAAACCGACACCGAATGAGCGCAAGAAGTGCTCGAATTTTTTGACTCGCGAACTTGAGTTGCTGAGTCAAGTAAAAGTAATTGTCTGTCTGGGTGCTTTTTCACTCACCGCGGTTTGCGACGAGCTAAAGATTCGACCCCGACCAAAGTTCGGTCATGGCGTCGTGGTGAATCACGAGAAGTTTAAAATCGTCTGCTCATATCATCCGAGCCAGCAAAATACTTTCACGGGCAAACTCACTGAAAAAATGTTTGAT